>DAOURC010000156.1 GCA_030625285.1 Eubacteriales bacterium | reverse complement strand
CTCATTTAAAACCATTAAATGAGCCTTTAGTGTAGTCAACATATTATTTGTCCTCTATTTTCTGATCATTGATCTTCTCTAAGATCTTCTCAGCCAATTTCTCAGAAGATACCTTGTATGTACCATTTTTCAACTGACTTTTTATCTGCTCTACTTTTTCAGTATTAGAGACCTTCGAATTCTTTAAATACTCATTGATTTTCATAGATTCTTTAGAAATCTCAATAGTATCCTTCTTTTCAGCCGGAGAAGTTCTATCGGTTTTTTTAGCCTTCTCCAATTGCTTAATCATCTGAGTGTATCCAGTTCGATTCACTTTCATATCAATCCCACCTTTTATAGGTCTTTCTTCTAATATTCATATCGGCCATGCGAATAAAAAATTAACACTTTACCTTAATTTTTTCACACGTTCCTTCGCACTTAATATATTAGTTACCCTAATGCCGAATTTTTCATCAATAACAACAACTTCACCTTTGGCAATCAATTTGCCATTTACAAATATATCTAAAGGTTCTTCGACCACTTCATTGAGTTCAATGATCGACCCCGGTTCAAAAGACAATATCTCTTTAATCGATTTTCTTGATCTGCCTAAAACGACATCGAGCTCAAGAGGAACATCCATAATCATATCTATATTGCTCTTGCCTTTAATACCTTCTTTTTCAGAAAGTTTATTGAATTTCGGTTTACTTACTTCAATTGCTTCTTCTTTTGGTTTCTCCTTGACAAGTTCTAGCTCAGGCGCTTTCTCTTCCTCTACAACTTCCTCTACAGTTTCTTCTGTGTCGCCCATCATCTGAGAGATGATCTGCTCAGCAGTTTCCATTGAGTAAAGCTGCATAATTTCAGAATCGATTAAATCATCGACAACCATTCTAAAAGCAATTCTAACGACTTCATCCTTTTCCAATCCTTCAATTTCCAGATCTTCATTGTGCCCGATTATTTTAACAACCGGAGGAGTAATATTAACTCTCCTGTCAAACATTGTCGCAAGGGCGGTTGATGCAGAACCCATCATTTGATTCATAACTTCTGAAACTGCACTAAGTTCTATTTCCGAGAGTTCTTCGTTCGGATTAGAACCATCTCCACCCATCAAAATACTTGAAATAATCGATGCGTCTTTAATATCCATTAAAAGAGCGTTAGATCCAACAAATCCCTCATCGAACCTAATCTGTAATAAAACATATGGCATTTCAAAAGTTTCAGTTATATGATTAATAGGAACAACATCTACTTTTGGAGTTGTAATATTAACTTTTCTATTTAGTAAAGTTGAAAGTGCCGTTGCCGCATTCGACATAGATATATTACCCACTTCACCCAAAACATCTCGTGCGACATCATCTATTTTTTCAGTTTCGCTTATATCATCATTCATTTTAAGCAATGCATCTATTTCATCTTGAGATAAAAATTTATTGCTCATTTATATCAACACCCTCTCCAGTATTTTTCACAATCTGTACTGAAAGTTTTTTATTGTGGACACCAGGTTGTACATGGTAATACAAAGTGTCTTCAATATACATTTCCAATAAATCATTTACAGAAGTCGACAACTGAATCACATCACCTTCTTGTATATCCATAAAATCTTCTATTGTTATATCTGTTTTACCAAGAACTACATCGAGATCCAAATCAGAATCAACAATTAGATTCTCTATCTCACGTTTGTATTTTTCTGTAGATTCATTTGCATCTCTATTGTCATATTGCACCGTTCTGAGTTTATCGACAACTAAATCAAGCGCACGATAAGGAATACACAAATTCAAGAAATTTTGAAATTCGTCAATTTTAACCTTAAAAGTAATTAAAACGATTGATTCATTATATGACAACGTCTGATTAAGTTGGGGATTCGATTCAATCTTATCAATAAGAGGTGTTAATTCAATCAAATCTTTCCATACAACTTTATTCACATCTATAATCATTTGAAACACATCTTGAATCAAAGTCATTTCAATTTCCGTAAAATTTCTTACTGCAAATTCTTCTACATAAGAACCTCCACATAGAAAATTAATAAACTGAAAACCTAACGAAGAATTCGCTTCCATAATTATTGGTCCTCTAAATGGTTCCAACCTAAATATTGTCAATATTGTCGGATTTGGAATAGATCTAATGAACTCTCCATAACTCACCTGCTCAATAGAACCTATTGCTAATTCAACATTAGTTCTGAGATGGTTTGATAAAACATTCGCCGTTATACGAGCAAAATTCTCATAAATATTTTCAATAGAGTTTATGTGATCTTTTGAGAGTTTATTAGGTCTTCTAAAATCATAATTTTTTATATTTAAATTTTCTTCAATATTTTCATCAATATCATCAAGAACTTCCCCACTAGAAAGTGCATTAATCAGGGAATCTATCTCTTCTTGTGAAAGAACTTTTTTCAAAATGACCACCTCCCACTTACATATTTATAAATACCTTATCCGAGCACTTTATTAAGCGCTTCAACTACGCGATCTCCATTAAAAGGTTTAACAATAAAATCTCTTGCCCCCGCTTTTATAGCGTCCATTACCATACCTTGCTGCCCCATCGCACTACACATGATAATTTTTGCGGTAGGATCGAATTTTTTAATTTCCTTAAGTGCATCTAGACCATCCATTTCAGGCATTGTCACATCCATAGTTACAAGGTCTGGCTTAGTTTCTTTATATACCTCTATTGCTTCAAGACCATTTGCCGCTTCCCCAGCAATTTCAAAACCGTTTTTTTCTAAAATGTCTTTTAACATCATTCTCATAAATACCGCATCATCCACCACTAAAATTCTCTTGCTCATCTTTTTTTTCCTCCCAAATAATTATAACTCAAGAAGGTCAATTCCCTCTTTGTATATCCTTTTTACATTTAAAACACATTTATTTATATCAAATTCAATTGTACGACTATAATGTCCACCAACATCTTGTCCTACAACATCAATGTCCAACTTCTTTAAAACATCTAAAGTTGCATCAATATTCATATTTCCTATATCAAAGAAATCCGTTTTATTATTATTCCCAAAATACATCGCTGCCCCGCCTGCAATTTTTGCTTTCAATGTTTT
The DNA here is from genome assembly GCA_030625285.1 of Eubacteriales bacterium. Taxonomy (GTDB): domain Bacteria; phylum Bacillota; class Clostridia; order Peptostreptococcales; family Acidaminobacteraceae; genus DAOURC01. The sequence goes on along the minus strand of DAOURC010000156.1, from coordinate 274 downwards.
TCTTACAGCACCCTTTTTGACAAGCTCATCAACCATCAAAGAAATGCCAGAATCCGCAAACTTAAAAGGATTTTCTACTACAGAAAAATAGTCCTTTCTAGGAAGCATAATGTGAATAAGTCCACTTTGTTTTGTCCTCTCATCATATATCGCTATTCCGATGCAAGAACCTAAACCATATGTAACTAATGTCCCATTATCAGATATTTTCATATCTGCAATCCCCACTACATTTGAAAACATTTAACTAACCTCGGAAGCATTGATATAATTC
>DAOURC010000026.1 GCA_030625285.1 Eubacteriales bacterium | reverse complement strand
CACCTCCTTAAATATTTTGTTTTTATATCAACACCGAAGTGTGATTGACTTACATAAACGGCATATTTAATTTGCCGCCTTTCGACATTTGATTCATCTGCTTCATCATCTTTTTCGTCTGCTCAAATTGCTTAACTAATCTATTGACATCCGGAACAGTCGTTCCACTACCTGAAGCAACTCTTTTTTTCCTTGACGCATTAAGTATGCCAGGAGATTTTCTTTCTTTTTTTGTCATCGATTGAATTATCGCTTCAACCTTGACTAAATCTCTATCGTCAATATTTACATTTTTGAGGGCTTTATTGTTCATTCCAGGTATCATACCCATTAAATCGCTAAGTGGTCCCATATTTTTCATCTGTTGCATTTGTTCTAAGAAATCATCTAAATCCAATTCCTGATTCTTGATTTTTTTCTGAAGTTTTTTAGCTTTTTCTTCGTCGAAATTCTCTTGCGCCTTCTCTATCAAGGTAAGAACATCACCCATCCCAAGAATTCTTGAAGCCATTCTATCAGGATGAAATTCCTCAAAATCATTTAATTTTTCTCCGACACCGATAAATTTGATAGGTTTTCCCGTAACCGCTCTAACGGATAAGGCAGCTCCACCTCTTGTATCTCCATCGAGTTTTGTTAAAATAACGCCAGTCAAACCTAACTTCTGATTAAAGGTTTCCGCCACATTTACAGCATCTTGACCAGTCATGGCATCCACAACCAATAAAATTTCATCCGGAATGATCGCATCTTTGATTTTTACCAATTCATCCATCAAATTCTCGTCTATATGCAATCTACCGGCAGTATCTATAATAACCAAGTCATTGCTATTTTTGTTTGCGTGATTGATACTCGCTTTTGCGATATCCACAGGATTTATTTGATCTCCCATTGTAAAAACTGGAATATCTAGAGATTCACCCACTACTTGAAGTTGTTTGATTGCAGCTGGTCTATAAATATCACCTGCAACTAAAAGCGGACTTTTCCCCTGTTTTTTCAACAGATTTCCAAGTTTACCACCTGTAGTGGTTTTTCCGGCACCTTGTAATCCAACCAGCATAATTGTAGTCGGTGGTTTCGAAGAAATATTTATTTTGGTATTTGTTTCTCCCATCAATTTCGTCAATTCTTCATTGACAATTTTAATGACTTGTTGCCCAGGTGTTAAACTTTCCATTACCTCGCTGCCGTTTGATCTCTCGCTGACATCTTTGATGAATTGTTTAACTATTTTAAAGTTTACATCAGCCTCAAGTAACGCCAATTTAACTTCTCTCATTGCTTCTTTAATATCTTTTTCACTCAGTTTCCCGCGACCCGTCAATTGTTTAAAGGTGCTTTGGAGTTTGTCTGATAAGCTTTCAAATACAGCCATTATTTTACCTCCATCTAATCCATCAATCTATTCATTCTGTTGATTATATCAACAAATATCCCATTCAGTCTTTTATCATTCACACTATCCTGAATTTCTTTGATATCGTTGCCGATTTCTTTCAACTCTTTTTTATGTATTTCAAATTTATATATCAACTTCAGTTTTTCTTCATAATTTTGCAAAGTTTTTTGACTTCTTTTGATTGAATCATATATCGCTTGTCTGCTAATATTCAAATTTTCGCCGATTTCACCCAACGATAAATCTTCATAAATATAAAGCTCGATCATTTGTTTTTGGTTGTCAGTCAATAATTGTCCATAAAAGTCATATAGATTACCTATTTCCATTTTCTTTTCTATCATTTCATCACCCTGTAAAGGTATTTTGCTTTACAGACATATGATAAATGAATTCTCTGGACTTGTCAATAAAAAAATCAACTTTTTTTACATCATTCTTATTAATCTCTTTCCACTAAATGATGCCATGTTTCTTCTGCTTCGCTTCGATTTCTTCCTGATGCGATTATAGTGTCTGGATAAGAAGGAAAAAACACTATCTGTGACATATCTTTTGAAAAAATAATACTACCTGCAATTTCATGAGGATAAGTTTCTTTCCCCTTAACAAAGTGCGCATATTCCAATATGATCATCTTCCCGTTTTTTAAGTGCGTTTTTTCAACATACCCGCCAATAGTGTTAGAACGAGGAAACAGATAGTCTTTATGACTTATACTGCTCGTAATAATGCCCCTGTATTTAAAAGGAAATACTATGTGTTATATTGAAGGATATTCAATATCGCCTGTTTTTATATTGATAGTCATATAATCCTTCCGAAAAAGGCTTTTCATATATCGACCTTCAATATTCACTTCAATCTGTTCAGAGTTTTTATCATCATAAATAAAAGACTGACAACTATACACATTGTTGATTGGTATAGACCAATATTTAATCCCTAATATAACAAAAGCAATTACACCAATAATAAAAATCAATATCAGTTTTCTTCGATTCATTTTTACCTCCAATTGCTTATACTCCTACATAATTATATGAACATCAAAAAATGCTCTAACTTAATAGAGCATTTACAAACGTTTCTCCGTCAAAATCTTCTAAATCATCTACGGATTCGCCTAAACCAACCAATTTGACAGGAATATCAACTTCATCCTTGATTGCCAGAATCGCTCCACCCTTAGCGGTTCCATCTAGCTTAGTCAACACAATTCCAGTAATATCCGCAACTTCTTTGAAATTCTTTGCCTGATTAATTGCATTTTGCCCGGTTGTAGCATCTAAAACTAAAAACACTTCTCTCTTAGCTTCAGAATACTCTCTTTCAACTATTTTAAAAATTTTATGAAGCTCCATGATTAAATTCTTCTTATTATGAAGTCTTCCTGCTGTATCGCAAATCAAGACATCGGTTTTTCTGGATTTAGCCGCTTGTATTCCATCGTATATCACAGATGCCGGATCAGATCCTTCTTGTTGTGAAATCACATCGATTTCAACGCGATTGCCCCATACCTTCAATTGATCAATGGCAGCAGCTCTAAACGTGTCTCCAGCAACCAATAATACAGATTTCCCGTTTCTTTTGAATTTATTGGCGATTTTACCGATACTCGTCGTTTTCCCAACACCGTTAACGCCTATGACCAATATAATCTGAGGTGAAGTTTGATAGTCCACCCTGCTTTCATCCGCCAATCCGATATGATTGATTAATACATCCTTCAAAACTTCTTTTATTCCCGTGCTTTCTAAAACTTTTCTTTCTTTAAGCTCTTCTCTTAATTCATCTATGATCTTCATAGTTGTATCCATGCCGACATCGGCGGTGATAAGTATTTCTTCTATCTCCTCCAACAAATCTTCATCTATAGTACCGTAATTATTTATTAATTGATCGATGCGCTCAGTAAAATTATGCTTGGTTTTATTTAACCCATCAGTCAATTTTGTGAATAAACTTTTAATCATCTAATTCCTCCTGAAATTCATGATCTGACAATTTTAATGATATAACTTTGGATATACCATATTCTTGCATTGAAACTCCATATAAGGCATCTGCGTATTCCATAGTACCTTTACGGTGAGTAATTAATATAAATTGACTTTCTGTTGAAAACTTTCTAAGAAAGTGACCGAATTTATAAACATTAGAATCATCTAAAGCAGCTTCTATTTCATCTAATATACAAAATGGTGTAGGCTTCGCCTTTAATACCGAAAATAATAATGCGATTGCAGTTAAAGCTTTTTCTCCTCCGGAAAGCAGATTGATATTCTGCATTTTTTTTCCTGGTGGAGAAGCCATGATATTTATATCGGTTTCTAAAACATCATCTGGATTCGCCATAACAATTTCGCCATTACCACCATCGAACAATTCTGAAAACACTATTTTGAAAGATTCATTTATCTCATTGAAAGTATCTTTAAAACTCTTTACTATTTTTCTCTCCATTTGCCTAATGAATTTTACCAGTTCAGTTTTGGAAACCACCAAATCTTCAAGTTGAGTAGAAAGAAATTCATATCTCTCTTTAACAGCATCGTATTCTTGAATGGATTCCAAATTTACATGCTCAATTTCTTTCATCCTTTTTTTCAATCTTTTCAATTCACTTTTAGAAATAAATTCATCTACATTTTCAATAATCATTTTCGCTTCTATAATGGAGAGTTCCTTGTTTTCCCACAATCCATTCGAAATATTACTGATTTTAACTTCCAATTTCGCCATCACTACTTCAATTTCATGAATGAATTCTCTGGTTTCATTAGTTGAATTTTCAACTTCATTGAGTTTTTCAACTGATTTATTTATATCGTATTCTATTTCATCGATATTTACCTTGATGCCATTTCTTTTAGAATCCAAACTATTTGTCGTTTCCTGTAAATCGCTTAATTGATTTCTCTTGTGATCAAGTAGCTCTATATCATCGATCAATTGATCTTTTTCACTTTCGAGCACATTATTCAAATGTTCTAACTTCATACTTATTTGACGAACTTTTTCATGTTCTTGATAAATTATAAAAGAAATATTTTTAATGTTTTCATTGATTTTCGCGTAATTTATTTTTAGCTGTGTATTACTTTCTTCCATTGCTTTTAGTTGAGATTCATTAATACCGGAATTTGTTGCATCGGTTATAATTTTATCGAATTTATCGATATCGACAATCAATTGTTCAATAGCCTCATGTAAATATGATCTATCATTGATTTCTGTTTCAATTTCCTCTTCATCGTTTTTAATCTCTTTTAAATAACGCTCGTAATCTTTATTATCATTTTCTAATTTGTTGATCAACACCTGATTATCAGTTGTAATTATTGTTTTTTTAGAACGATTGTTAATCAATCCTTCTTTTAGTTTGTCGATTTCAGAATCAATCGATAGAATTTTTTTCTCTTTCGCATCGATTAGTTCAGCAATTTCAATCAACTGATTTTTATATTCTTTTATTCTTGTCTTAAGGGACTCGAATTCTTGTTTTCTTTTAAATATATTATTCTTTTGATTACCTTTGCTACCGCCAGTTATCGGCCCGTTTGTAATGATAATATCTCCATCCAAAGTGACGATCTTATAATATCCACTTAGATTTTTAGATAATTTTATTCCATTCTCGATATTATCGACAATCAGTGTTTTGCCAAGCAAATAATTCATTAAAGAATCATATTTATTATCGAAGCTTATAATCTCTTTAGCAAACCCTAAAAAACCTTCTCCGGATACATTAGAATTCTTTTTATAGGATTTCATAAAACTAAGGGGCAAGAAGGTCGCTCTTCCCACTCTATCTTTTTTCAACGAATTTATAAGTTCTTTTGCCTGGATTTCAGTTTCCGTCACAATCTGAGTTGCACTTCTACCTAATGCTACGGATAAAGCTTCTTCATATCCCGTGGGGATTTTAACAAGATCTGCAACAATTCCAATTATTTTATTGTTTAGATTTTGTCTTTCAATATACTGAAGTATTCTTTTCACACTCGAATTAATACCTTCGTAATTTTTCTCCATATTTTCGTATAGCTCTATTTCTGATTCTGCCCTATATTTCAATCTATTGATTTCTTCTGTCTTTGTTTTGTTTTCATAAATTTCATCATCTAGTCTATCTTTTTCAATCTCTTTAATTTTCAATATGGTTTCATTTTTTTCAATCTGGTTATCGATCTCATTGATTTCCAAATTGTTTTCTTTCAAAGAATTTGTACTGTTTTCAATTTTTTCATATGCTTGATCTCTATTTATCACCAATTCTTTGCTGCGGATTTTCAACTTATCGATATACTCTAAACTAGTCTTTTGTTCAGCTTTTAATATTTCAAGCTTTGAACGTTTATTCACAAGTTGAGTGAACAATTCATCTTTATCAGAATTTATCAACTTATATTCCTCTAGTTTTTCTTCATAACTTTCTTCTAATTCAAGAATACTTGTTTCAGTATTATCTCTTTCAATTTCAAGCTTTGATTTCTCGTTTTCCTTAACTACAATATTTTCTTCAATCAGACCGAGATTATCCGATTCAATTTTTATATTTGCTTCCAATTTGCCGATTTCGTTTTTCTTGTTAGATGTTTTTTCTTCCCTTACTTTGACATCTATTAATACATCGTCTTTATCTCTAACTAATATTTGATATTGTTTATCGAGCTTTTCAATATCATATTTTTTAGTCTTCAATAATTCTTGAGAAACTTGTTGTTTATCAAGAATTACGCTTTTTTCATCAATCAATCGATTTAAAAGCTGTTCTTTAACAACCTTTTCATTAGCACTCTCATTGATTTTATTTTTGTAACCATCATACTCGTCTATCAGATATTTTATTTCGCTCTCTTTTACTTTTTTTTCGATTTCCAAAAACTCTCTCGCTTTTTCACTTTCTTCCTTAAGCGGTTCAATCCTCGAACTGACCTCGCTTATAATATCGTTGATTCTACTGATATTATCATCAACTTTTAAAAGCCTTTTCTCAGATTCGTTTTTCTTTGTATTGAACTTTACAATTCCAGCCGCTTCTTCGAAAATTAGTCTTCTATCAAATTTATTGTCACTTAAAATATTATCGATATTTCCCTGTCCGATAATTGAATACCCGTCAGTACCAATTCCTGTGTCCATAATCAATTCTTTCACATCTTTTAATCGACAAGGTGCCTCGTTTATAAAATATTCACTCTCTCCAGAGCGGTGCAATCTTCTTCTAACGCAAATTTGAGAAAATTCAGAATCAAAAAAACCTGTGCTATTATCGAAAAATAAAGCAACTTCTGCAAAATTCAATGCTTTTCTATGGCTTGTACCGTTAAAAATTATATCTTGCATATGAGAGCCTCTAAGCACTCTCGCTTTTTGCTCACCCAAAACCCATCTGATAGCATCGGTAATATTACTTTTACCCGAACCATTTGGTCCAACAATACAAGTTATACCAGCAATAAAATCAATTTCTATTCGATCGGCAAAAGATTTAAAACCTTTTAATTCAATCTTAGTTAAAAACAATATGTCACCTCATATCAAAAATTGTGTAGCTGTTTCTTTCATTATCTATTATTAATTTGAAATTATATCTTTCTACTTCATCGCTTTCAACAATTTTGAATTCCGTCGACGGAAAAGCTCCTGAAAAATATTTTACATTTTCACTTTTATGTCCAACCAAATTTGCTCTGTCTTTTCCATTAACAATGATTGTCACCTCGTTATTAACTTTATTTAAATTTTCCTCGAGGGCATTTCTAAACATTCGCGATTCTACCAAGTATTTAAACGATGGATGAAAAGGTCCACCTACAATGTCACTTCCAGTCAACAATTCATCGGTTGGTTGAATACCTACTCTTATTACATTTATATTATGAGAATAGAATAATTGAAGCAAATCGGACGTATATTCAATTGCATCCTCTAAATTCAGCGCCTTGTATTTTTTATTCATAAACATTTCACATAGTTCAGTATTTTTAAAAACTAAAGTAGGATATATTCTCACGCAATCAGGTTTCAGTCTAACAATTGCCTGAGCTGTTTTATAAGACAAATTATAATTATCTCCAGGAAGCCCGATCATCATTTGCAATCCTAATCTGAATTTGTAATATTTTATCAAATTTGAAGCACAAATAACATCTCCAATGGTATGCCCTCTTTTTGATTTTATCAGAACATTTTTATCCAAAGATTGAACTCCTAATTCTATAGTGGTCACACCATATTTTTTCAGAATCGTTAAAATCTTTTCATCGATATAATCTGGGCGCGTAGATATGCGAATTCCATCAATTCGTCCGTCTTTTATATATTTATTTGCGATTTCCAAATAATCGATTTGTTGAGTTAAAGGTATCGCCGTAAAACTTCCACCAAAAAATGCAATCTCAATATATGTATTTTCTCTGTCTATACTAGATAAATTAGTTTCGATTATTTCAACGATCTGGGTTCTGTCCAAATCATTTTTTATGCCGGTTATGGTTTTTTGATTGCAAAATACACAATCAAAAGGACATCCTTTATGGGGTATAAAAATTGGAATGATATAGTGATCTTTTGCCATATTATTGCACCTCTTCTAGTGCTTTTTTAGCTGCATTTTGTTC
>DAOURC010000124.1 GCA_030625285.1 Eubacteriales bacterium | reverse complement strand
ATGTTAGAAAAGCCATATCATCACCAACTCTACGTACGTTTTTTATTTAGTTTATCATTTACATAATAAAATTTCAATGGTAATTACATTATGTAACTTCAACTTTAAAATATAACGTACGTAGGTTGATCAATCTTACTCTTAGTTAGCTGGATCCTCAACTACAGGATCTTCATCTACTGGGTCTTCTGCAGGATCATCTTCTGCAGGATCTTCATCTACTGGATCTTCATCAACAGGATCTTCATCTGCAGGATCTTCATCTGCAGGATCTTCATCTGCAGGATCTTCGTCTGCAGGATCTTCGTCTATATCAATTATTTCATTTTCTCCATCCCACTGGACATTTAAACCAAATATTTCTGAAATAAATCTAATTGGTACATATGTTCTAGAGTTCGTAATTTCAGCCTTGCTGTCTAATAAAATAATTTCTCCATTTACTAAAGCTTCGTTTGATCCAATCAATAAAACGATTTCTGTTCCATCTTTTACAATTGTAACTTCTCTCGTTTCATTATTGTATGATACCAAAGCACCTAATCCTTCAGTTAAAGCTCTAACTGGAACTACAGTTCTGCCTCCTTTGATATATGGAGGTGTATCAAATTTAATAATATTGTTTTTAATCACAACAGATCCCATATCCAAAACATTTGCATCTTCATACATATTTCTAATGTTTTCAATAGATTGTGTAAATGTTTCTAACTCGCCTTCTGTATACTGCTCTCTTGCGATCATTTTTCTTTCATTGATTATTTGTTTGATTTGACCCTTCAACTCATTGAACTCTAATTGAAGTTCTGAAATTTGATCAATCAATAGTGCAGCACCTTCAAAATCTTCCGCTTCTAGAAGTTCTTCATATTGATCTTTTAAAGCTTCTAATTCATCTTCAATTAGATCTTTGCTTTGTTCAGCTTCATCTTTAGCAAGTTCAAGTTCTAGCTTAAGCTTGTTTTTTTCCGCTTTAGCCTCTTTTTTAATCAATCCTTTACCTTTGCCGTTGCCTTCATCCAACTCATCTTCAACTGCATTCTCTTCTTCTGTTTCTTCAATAACTGGATCCGCAATAGATCCGCCCTCATCGTCGGCATAGATCACACCAGTTGATAGTACCAACATAAGAACAAGTATCAAGCTAATTTTTCTTTTCATGTTTTTCCTCCTATTTTATATTTTCTCCAATAAAAGAAAAAAACTGCGTCAAGAGACACAGCTAAGGTTCTCTTCGGTAACTCGGCTACCATAGTTTTAAAAAAACCTTAGGCCCGTAGCTTTGCGCCCTGCTTTTTCAAGCAGTTTGCTATTATCGGAGATATTCAGTTAAAATAATTATACTAGTTATAACGACAATTGTCTACTTTGAGCATACAATTTTCATGAATTATCGAGATAAAACAACCCTTTCGGTAAGAAAGGGTTAGTTGTTTTTCCAATAATGCCTAAAGAAAGCAATGAACACACTCATCATCAAACCCAAAACAAATCCGATTGCAAGATTAAGCGTCTTATTCGGACTAACAGGTCTAATTGGTTCAAAAGCTTCAGATACTACCAAAATGCTATTCTCTGAAATTTTTGAAGCCTCGGTGATTCTAATAGCTTCTCTTTTGTTAAGCAGCGCTTCATAAGTACTATTTGCATGTTCAACTTGTGTCATAAGTAAATTCTCTTCTGATTCAATTTTCGACATTGTAATATTTAATTCTTCTACAGAATCTTTTAAATCTTCAATGCTTGCATCATAAAAAACTATCTGCTTATTATATCCATCATCCAGGTTTAATAATTTTTGCTTTAATGTCTCTCTTTCAATAATCAAGCCATTTAACGAATTTTTCAATTCATAGTATACTTCATTTTTTTCTTCAACAGAGATATTGATGTTTTCAGTATCTATACCCATAGATTTAAAATATTCATATAAGGCTAAATCTGAATATATGTCTTTATCGAGAGTTACAGTTGATTTTTCTCCATTCAACAACTCTTCGGTAACTTCAATCTTTTTATTCGCAAGATTCAGACTCATTTCATATTCGATTTTTTCTTGTTCATAATTGTTTACCAAGTCTTCTCTATCTACAATTAACTTATTCCTACTGTTTCTCTTTATATGCAATTCTTGCCCAATTTCCTCACTAGAAGTGTTTTCAATAAGAAAGCCCTCCAATACTCCTAAAGCATCGCTAAGATTTTCCTTCTCGATTTCCACTTGCGAATCTAAGAATACAATGGATTGATCCAATTGATTTTGTTTCATTTGTCCTACAAACTCAATATAGACATCTTTTAATGTATTTGCGATAAGTGCGGCTTTCTTAGGATCGGTGTCCGTTACAGTCAAAGTTATATTGTTGGAATCCTTATTGGCATTGATAGCAACTTTACTTTTTAATCCTTCATAAGAAAGTTCTTCTTCTAACCCCAACGACTCAATCGTCTTGATTAAAACTACATCACTTTTTATCTGCTCTTTATAAGTTTGCAAAGTCAAGCTAGGATACACAGTCAACTGATTCAAAACATTCTCAATATTATCAGAACCTAAATCCACTTTATTTGTCTGACCAACATTATACGGCATCAACACAACATTAGCTTCATAAGTTGGTTCTACTATTAAAAACGAAAAAATTCCCGCTAGTAGTGTAACAATCAGAGTGATAGTAATAATAAGTGTTTTATTTTTTAATAGAATTTCAATAAGTTCTTTTAAACTGATTTCATCGTATATTTCATGATTTTCCATGTTTTCCCTCCTATGCATATTCCTATTATATGTTAACACAATGAAAATATAAAACATAGCCTAATCTTTACAACTTTTTCTTAATAAATAATACTTTTAAATAATCACTTTCTTTAAGCCTATCATTTACAGCAAAATCTTTAGGTAGCCCAAACTCTTCTACAATTTTATATTTTATTTTTTTTGCTTTGAAAGCATCATCTATCATAACTTTAAATTTTTCCTTAGTTACACTAGAGTTATTGATTGATGCCACAATCATTCCATCATCGGTTGTCAAATCGATTGCATCCTTGATAAGCCCCGTATAATCCTTGGCTGAACTAAAAGTAAAACCTTTTGATTTTGCATAACTAGGAGGATCTAGTATGACCATATCAAATGTTTTTCCTTCGTTTTTCGCCCTTTTAAAGTACTTGAACACATCTTCAATCACTATCGACTGCGCTTCATAATCTATCCCATTGATGTCCATTTGTTCACTTGTCTTAGCGTAACTCCTGTTTGCGAGGTCTACACTCTCTGTAAATTTCGCACCGCCCATAATCGCAAAAACAGAAAAAACACCGGTGTACGAAAAAGTATTAAGAACACTTTTACCATTTGAATACTTACGCATAATCTTTTTTCTAACATCTCTTTGATCTAGAAAAATTCCCGTCATAGCTCCATCATTTAGATTTACAGCAACATTCACACCATTTTCTTTAACTATAATAGGAAACTTTCCTTCTTTCCCCATAACAAAATCATCAGCATCAATATACTTGCCTTTTTCATCAAATCTTCTTTTTTCATAGATTCCTTCATAAGCGACAAGATTATTAAACTGATCAATTATACTATTTTTGAATTTGTAAATACCTTGACTGTAAAATGTAAATAGATAGTATCCACCATAGTAATCTATAGTGAGTCCACCTATTCCATCTCCTTCACCGTTGAACACTCTAAAAGCAGTAGTTTCTTCATCCTGAAAAAATTTTGTTC
>DAOURC010000172.1 GCA_030625285.1 Eubacteriales bacterium | reverse complement strand
GCATGTAATATTTATAAGCAAGTTCATTATTCTCGTCAAGATACATGATAGCGCTAAATTCTCTCTCGTCTTCTGCAAGTTTTATTATCGTTTCCTTATCATCAACAATATAGATCCTTGTACCTTCTGATTCAAACAGATCAGCAGGTACAACTCGCTTATCTACTTCTAATTCTACAACTTCAATTTTATGATCTAAATCATCTTCTAGCATCATAGTATAAAAGTAATCTTCAAATGCTTCTGGCAAATCTTCCATATAGATATATTCATCTATTCTACTATCGAACTCTTCTGGAACCACAACTAAAAGAATTGCAAGCAATATTATCGCCATCGCGATTTCAATATAAAAATAATAGCTTTTAGATGCCAGTTTCAGATCTTTTTTGAAACTATGCCATAATTTCATATTAAACAAGCTCCCTTCCAGTTACTTTAATGAAGATTTCTTCGAGCGTAGCTTCTTTTGTATGCATAGTTTGAATTTCGTACTTACCAAGAATTTCTTGCAATCGTTCGATATCTTCTTTAATTATGAAAGACAATGTTTCTTTCACTACTTCATCTTCGTTGATATATTCAACATCAACAAATTTTTCACCGTATTGCAGCTTTAAATTTTTAGGTGAATCGATAAGTCTAACCTCACCATCAACAATGAAACCTACACGATCGCAAAGCTCATCAGCAATATGCATATTATGCGTTGTTAGAAAGATAGTCACGCCTTCTTTATTTCGCGCTCTAATTATATCTTTAATTTCTGAAGCGATAGCTGGATCGAGTCCGGTGGTAGGTTCGTCTAAAAACCATATAGTAGGGTTGTTGATCATAGATCTGGCAAAAGTAAGCCTGTGCTTCATACCTTTTGAATACTCTTCAGCCTTAATATCCGCTTTATCGCCTATCCCCATGAGATCAAGCAATTCCTGAGGGTCGCGGGTTTCTACGTCAAAGAGTTTTCCATAAAATTCAAGGTTTTCTTTTCCAGTCATTTTGCTATAAACATTAGATTGTTCAAAAGACATACCGATTTTATTGTACATTTCATTTTTAATATGCTTTAAATCGTATCCAGCTACTTCAACATCACCTTCCTGAAGTTGCAAAAGGCCTGCAAGGATATTTTGAGTCGTTGATTTTCCAGCACCTGAAGGTCCTAAGAAACCGAAAATTTCACCCTCTCCAATTTCAAAATTGACATCCTTGATTGCATACTTACCATCTTTCTTGTAAGAATGAGATAAGTTTTGTACTTTAATCATATTAATTCCCTCCTTTTATTTATAAAATGTCATTTTTAACATTATTAGATACTCATCCATTTCTTTAGAAATAGCTTCATAGTCGATATTTTCATTCGTTAGTTTAAATCCATTCAAATACTCTTCGGAATATTTTTCTATAGTCCACTGTATTATCTTAATCGCTTTATGTGCGTCTATATCTTCTTTGAATAGACCAAAATCAATATTTCTACTGTATATTTGACTGTAAAAACCAGGTGAAATGTTTTCAATCAATTCCTTCATTTCTTCATATGATTTTTCTTCATAAATAACCTTTGAGAACGAAGCAAGATTAGGATACTCCTCTATTACTTGCATTTTAATCAATACAATCTGCTTTATTCTTTCAAATATATCTGCTTCATTCCAATCAATTTTCTCCAATATTTCATTAATCATCAGTTCAAATACAAATTTCTTCAACCATTCGTAAAGTTCTTTTTTACTTGAAAAATAATGATAGAGCAACCCCTTTGATATGCCGGCATTCTTGACGATATTGTTGGTCGATGCTTTTTTAAAACTATTCTTGGCGAACTCATCAAGCGATGCATTTATAATTCGTTTCCTTTTTTCTGAATCCATATTCTTGAAAATTTTTTCCAATTTATCACATCCTTATGCTTCACAAACGGTTGACCACTTCGGTCAATTTCATTCTATCACCATTGACCGAAGTGGTCAACGGAATATTTTCATTAATAATACTAATATTAATTGACATACCCCTATATACGTTATATTATCGAGAAGATGTGATTTAACAATTTATTAAAGGATGATTTTAATGGCAAAAGAAAATTTAAATTTTATTGAAGAAGTAAATCGAAGAAGAACTTTCGCAATTATTTCTCACCCGGATGCCGGGAAAACAACGTTAACAGAAAAATTCTTACTATACGGCGGAGCAATTAGAGAAGCGGGTACTGTGAAATCGAGAAGATCGGACAAACACGCTGTTTCTGATTGGATGGAGATTGAAAAGCAAAGAGGCATTTCAGTAACATCTAGTGTTCTGCAATTTGATTATAATAATTTTTGTATAAATATTTTAGATACGCCAGGCCATCAGGATTTCAGTGAGGATACTTATAGAACATTAATGGCTGCAGACAGTGCTGTAATGGTAATCGACAGCGCAAAAGGTGTAGAGGAACAAACGAAGAAACTTTTCCAGGTTTGCAAGATGAGAGGTATCCCTATTTTTACCTTTATTAACAAAATGGATAGAATGGGACGAGATCCTTTTGATTTAATGGAAGATATTGAAAAAGTTCTCGGAATTCACTCTTATCCTATGAATTGGCCTATTGGCTCTGGAAGAGACTTCAAAGGTGTTTATAACAGACAGAAGAAACAAGTTGAGCTTTTTAACGATGGTAACCACGGTCAAAATAAGGTCAACACCATAACTGGGGAAATATCAAATGAAGATTTTTCTTCACTTCTTGGAGAAACACTTCATGAACAACTTTTAAACGACATCGAACTTTTAAACATAGCTGGAGATGATTTTAATCTAGATCAAATTTTAGAGGGAAACTTGACTCCTGTATTTTTCGGGAGTGCACTCACTAATTTTGGCGTGGAAACTTTCTTGGAGTCTTTCTTGGATATTACTCCACCACCAAGTTCTAGAAATAGCAACATCGGAGAAATTACTCCTGAAAATGAAAATTTTACTGGTTTCATATTTAAAATTCAAGCAAATATGAACCCTTCTCATAGAGACAGAATAGCATTTTTA
>DAOURC010000072.1 GCA_030625285.1 Eubacteriales bacterium | reverse complement strand
GTATATCGATCCAGTTAAATATTATGAACTTATAGCTAGAGTAAATAAAAAAAGAGCTGAAAGAGAATCGTTGATCGAAAGTGTTATCGATAAAATCGATGCTGAATTGAAAGAAACAAACATACCATGTGAAATAAGTGGTAGACCGAAGCATTTTTACAGCATATATAGAAAAATGACATATCAAAACAAGAATTTTGATGAAATATTTGATTTGACAGCTATTCGAGTTGTCGTCGACTCTGTTAAAGATTGCTATGGCGTTTTAGGCATCGTCCATACTTTATGGAAACCTATTCCTGGTCGTTTTAAAGACTATATCGCCATGCCGAAGCCTAACATGTATCAATCGCTTCATACAACAGTAATCGGTGATAACGGAGAACCATTTGAAATTCAAATAAGGACTCAGGAAATGCATAAAATTGCCGAGTTCGGTATCGCTGCCCATTGGAAATATAAAGAAAACAAATCAGAAGACAATATCGGTGATCGATTGACATGGATTCGTCAAATGATGGAATGGGATAGAGATATGGAAAACCCTAGTGAGTTCATGGAATCTTTAAGACTAGATGTTTTCAATAGTCAAGTTTATGTATTCACACCTAATGGTGAAGTCGTTGAATTACCAGACGGTGCAACTCCAGTAGATTTCGCGTATAAAATACATTCAGCAGTTGGAAACAAATGCGTTGGATCAAAGATAGATGGACGTATAGTACCTTTAAACTTTGAATTGAAAAATGGAAATATAGTGGAAATAATGACATCGAAGAATTCAAATGGACCAAGTAGAGATTGGTTGAATTTTGTCAAAAGTACTCAAGCGAGAAGTAAAATAAAGCAGTTTTTCAAGAAAGAAAGACGTTCCGAAAACATTGAAAATGGAAAAGAGATTCTTGAAAGAGAAATTAAAAAACAAGGAATGGTACCTAAGAAAGTTCTTCTTAATGAATATTTGGAACCGTTGTTAAGGAGATTAAGCTGCAATAATATAGAAGATTTATATGCCGCAATAGGTTATGGTGGAGTCTCTACAGCTCAGGTGGTCCCTAAATTGAAAGAGAGATATGCTGAGCTTCACAAGAAAGAAATTGAAGAACTTAAAGAAGTTGTAATAACTCATGAAGATAGGAAAAAAACAAATAAACAAGGTGTCAGAGTTAAAGGCGTAGATGATATGCTAATAAGATTCGCTAAATGCTGCAACCCTGTTCCTGGTGACGATATAATAGGATTCATTACACGCGGAAGAGGTGTAACTGTCCATCGTTTGGATTGCACCAATTTTGAAAAAACACAGGATTCCAAAGAAAGATATATCGAAGTCGAGTGGATCAATGACGAAGCGTCGACTTATTCATCAGAAATCAAGATTATCGGCATCGACCGTAGAGGCTTGATATCTGAAGTTACCGCTGTAATATCAGAGCAGAATCTGATTGTAAGGGGACTAAATGCCAAGGTAAATGATGACGATATGGCGACGTTGAACATTTCACTCGAAATTTCTGATATCAAACAGCTCAATAAACTTATCCATAAACTAAAAATGTTAAAAGACATTGTGAGTGTGAAAAGGGTCAAATCATAAGGGGGACAATATGAGAGCAGTTGTTCAAAGAGTAAACAAGGCACAAGTTGCAGTTGACGATGAAGTGCATAGCGATATAAAATTAGGTCTACTAGTATTGCTTGGTGTTGGAAACGATGACACCATTGATGATGTAGAGTATATGGTGGAGAAAATAGTAAACCTGAGAATTTTTGAAGATGCAGACGAAAAAATGAATTTATCATTATCTGATGTAGACGGTGAATTGATGGTTGTATCACAATTTACTTTATACGGCGACACTAGAAAAGGTAGAAGACCGAGTTTTATAAACGCAGCTAGACCAGAACTCGGGAATGAGTTATATGAAAAATTCGTTGAATATGCAACTAATAAAGGACTCGATGTTAAAACAGGTAAATTTCAACATCATATGGTTGTAAGCCTTGATAACGATGGTCCGGTTACACTTTTAGTAGACAGCAAAAAAATATTGTAGGTGATGTTATGATAAGAAAATTTGTACTAGGTAGTTATGGTGTGAATCTATATGTAATATATGATGAAATCAATAAGAATGCGGCAATTGTAGATCCGGCAGTATATGATTCCAAAGTCACTAAATTTATTGATAGTTTAAAATTGAAAGTTGATTGTATCATTTTAACTCATGGACATGGTGATCATTTACTTGGAATCGATAAATACAAGGAAAAATACAAATGTGAAATCATAGCTCATAAATCTGAAAAGGACTTGCTAAGCAATGCTGATTTGAATTTTTCGAAAAGAATGTCCGGTGAGCCGATAACAATTGTTCCTGATAAATGGTTAAAGGAAGATGATGTTATTTCCATCGGTAGAATAAATTTAAAGGTTATTCATACGCCTGGTCACACTAAAGGCGGGATTTGCCTGCTAAGTGATGATTTTCTTATTTCGGGAGATACACTGTTTTTCAATTCGATAGGTCGTCATGATCTATTTGGCGGGGATTATAAAATTTTAATGCAATCGATAATTAAAAAATTGATGATACTCGAGGATGATTTGACAGTTTATCCAGGTCACGGAAGTGAAACGACGATCGGGTATGAAAAAAGCAATAATCCTTTTATAAAGGAAGAAATGAAATGATAAAATTAAGAAACATTCCAAATAAATTGCAATATGATTTCATTCATATTTCAAAATTGTTTTTCAATGATGTTCAATTGATTGATGAATCAAACAATGAAGGTTATATAGTAGATATTGTTCAAAATGATGATGAAGCGAGAGTTTCATTATTTTTTGATGGAAAAATCATCGAAGAGAAAACTACAGATCTAGAAAAGAACAGCATTAAATTAGCTCTATATGATCTTTTAAGCAAAATAAGGAATAGTAAAAGCGAGTACGGTATTTTAGTAGGAGTCAGACCTGTAAAAGTCGTTCATAAACTGATGAATCAATATGAGGATTTAAAAGAGATAAAAACCATCTTGGAAAAAGACTATAGAATCAGCAGCTCAAAGATAGATTTACTCCTTGAAGTGGCGATAAAGGAAAGACATTTGATTTTTAAAGATTTCGAAGCAATCAGCCTATACATCGGAATCCCGTTTTGTCCTTCTATTTGCACATATTGCAGTTTTCCTTCAAATGACATCAATAAAAAATCAAAATTGGTTAATCCGTATATGGAGTATTTAATCAAGGAAATAAAAGAAACATTCGAATTGCTTAGAAGTTCTAATAGAAGAGTCGATAATATATATATAGGTGGCGGAACGCCGACATCGATTTCCAACGAGCAATTGGAAATGATGCTAAAAACCATCGATGAGTATATAAATCCTGATGATTTAAATGAATATACAATTGAAGCAGGAAGACCCGATACTATAACATATGAAAAACTGGAAACAATAAAAAAATACGGTATTACGAGAATATGTTTGAATCCACAGAGCATGAGCAACAAGGTGCTTGAGAAGATTGGAAGAAATCATACAAGAGAAGATATCATTGAAACTCATAAATTGGTTAAAGAGTTTCAATTCAATGCAATCAACATGGATTTGATAGTGGGGCTTCCAGAAGATACATTCGATAGTTTAAAATCCACTATCGAGGAAGTCGTATTAATGAAACCGGAAAATATAACGGTTCATACATTGGCGATAAAAAAAGCTTCTCACATAAAAAACAACCAAGAAGAATATAATTTAGCTAAAAGCGATGAGATTCATAAAATGTTGATATATATTGAAAAGAAAATGAGTGAAAACGGGTATAAGCCGTATTATCTTTATAGGCAGAAAAACATTTTAGGAAATTTCGAAAATATCGGTTATGCCTTGAATGGAAAGGAATCGATATATAATATGCGCATCATTGAAGAAAGACATAATATCTTGGCATTAGGAGTGGGTGGTGTATCCAAAAAAAAAATTGAAGAAGATTATTTTATCAGGATTCCCAATTTTAGATCTGTAGAAGATTATATCAGAAGGTTCGATGAAATAATCGATAGAAAGAAAAAATTCTTAAACTTGACATAGCCAGTGTTATATTCTATTATCTTAATAATAGAATAAATTGGTCGAGGAAAGAGTAACAAATCTAGAATATATAGAGATTCAAGTATTGGTGAGAGCTTGATTATTTGAAATTTGCGAATGACACCTCAATAAGACTTACTCAATGAGAGGGTTTTTACCAATTAGGGTGGCACCGCGACTAATACTCGTCCCTAAGTCATAGGGGCGTTTTTTATTTTTTTAAGGAGGTAAATATGATGAATAAACCTAAAGGAACAATGGATAAATTGCCGCAAGATGTTGAAAAATGGCGTTATGTTGAAGAAAAATTTAGAGAAGTATGTCATCGATTCGGTTTTAAAGAAATTAGAACACCTCTATTTGAATATACGAAGTTATTTAAAAGGGGAGTCGGAGAAACGACAGATATCGTACAAAAGGAAATGTTCACTGTTATTAGTGATGCAAATATGAAAAAATACAATGCTGGACATTATGATCTAGATAAAAAAGGGTTTACATTAAAACCAGAAGGTACGGCACCAGTTGTAAGAAGTTTTGTTGAAAACAAACTTTATGCTGATTCTCAACCGACCAAATTGTTTTATATCACACCTTGCTATAGAAATGAAAATCCTCAGGCGGGTAGACTAAGAGAATTTCATCAATTCGGCATAGAAACTTTCAGTTCGGATAGCGCAATGACCGATGCAGAAAGTATTGCAGTAGCTATCAGGTTTTTTGATGAATTAGGTATAAAAGATATCAAATTGAAAATAAACAGCGTAGGATGCAAGAAATGCAGACCTGTTTATAATCAAGCGATAAAAGATTATTTAAAGCC
>DAOURC010000024.1 GCA_030625285.1 Eubacteriales bacterium | reverse complement strand
CGATATGGATATTGAAATCTTATCTGTTAGTGTAGATAGTATTTTTGTGCATAAGATGTGGAATGATAATGAACTGAGCAAAATGGTTGATGGAGGAGTTCCGTTCCCAATGTTGTCAGATGGTGGTGGAAAAGTAGGAACTATGTACGGCGTATACAGTGAAGAAGGTGGAGTTGAAAATAGAGGAAGATTTATCATCGATCCAGATGGAATCATTCAAGGATATGAAGTTCTTACACCTCCAGTTGGAAGAAATATCGAGGAAACTATTCGCCAAGTGAAAGCATTCCAATTAGTGCGCGAATCTGGTGGAACTGAAGCAACTCCTGCAGAGTGGACTCCTGGTGAACCGACTCTTAAACCGGGACCGGATTTAGTGGGAAATGTGTGGAAAGTTTGGTCTCCAAAAAAATAAATGGTGCTGACAAAAGGGAATCTCATGAAATATGGGGTTCCCTTTCTTTTTAAATCTGTTAAACTGATGTATGATAAAGGTATCTGTAAATGGAGGAATTTTTTTTATGAAACTTAAGATTAAAAGTCTTTTAGAAACTGAAGCTCTTGGAAATATAATTTCAAAAAAACTTAAAGAGAAATCGATTATATGTTTAACAGGCGATTTAGGAGCAGGAAAAACTACTTTGACTCAGTCGATCATGAAAGGACTTGGGATTGAAGAATATATAACAAGTCCAACATACACTATCGTCAATGAGTATCATCATCCTAAGAAAGTCTTTCACTTCGATGTATATAGGATTAATGATGTAGATGAGATGTTTGAAATAGGTTTTGATGATTATTTGAATCAAGATGCAATAATGATTATTGAATGGGCAGATATTATTGAGGAAATCATTCCTAAAGACGCTATATGGATAAAAATTTTATATACTGATAATATTGATGAGCGATTAATTGAAATAACAGGAATGGATTTGGAGGAACACTATGAAAATTTTAGGGATTGATGCATCTACTCAAACTGCGGGAGTTGCAATTATAGAGGATGAAGTGTTAAAAAGTGAGATTGTTATAAATAATGATATTACCCATTCGCAGAAATTGATGGTGATTATCGATCAAGTATTTAAAAATCTGGATATGACACTAGATGAGATTGATGGGATAGCTGTTACAATAGGTCCGGGTTCTTTTACAGGAGTTAGAATAGGTATGGCTACCGCTCTAGGTTTATCTCGTGCTAAGGATATCCCTATGGCTGGGATTTCAACTCTTGAAGCGTTGGCGATGAATAATAAGGGTTTTAATGGAATAATATGTCCTATGCAAGATGCAAGAAGAGATCAAATATATACAGCGTTTTTTAAATTTGAAAATGACGAGTTGATTAGATTAACGCCTGATATGGCAATATCGATAGATGAGTTCATCGATAGAATTGAAAAGTATGATGAATCCATATTATTGGCGGGACCTGATGCGGATAAGTTTTATGATAGGATCAAGGCTATGAATAATAGTGATATTCAATTAGTTGCATTCAATCTAGGAATTCCAAGACCTTCTTCAGTGGCGTATGTTTCTAGGAATAGAGAATTTGGTAAAATCATAAAACCGAACTACGTCAGAAAATCTCAAGCTGAAACTAGTTATGAAGAGATTCATGGAAAGAGTGTTTTTGATGACTAAAGTGATTGTCAGAGAGATGGCATTTGATGATGTAGATGAGATTTACGAGATAGAAAAAAAATCATTCTCGATGCCGTGGTCAAAAGCTTCTTTTTACCAAGAAATAAATGATAATTCAGCTGCTTATTATTATGTTGTTGGAGTTGATGATACTCTTGTCGGTTACATGGGGATATGGAAAATACTCGATGAGGGTCATATAACAAATGTTGCGATAGATCCTGATTATAGAGGAAAAGGTTATTCAAAACAATTAGTGAGTTATGTGCTTGGTGAAATGAAAAAATTAGAAGTTCATATGTTTACCCTTGAAGTAAGAGAGTCGAATATCATAGCTCAAGAACTTTATTCGAAATTTGGTTTTAGCGTAGAGGGAAGAAGAAAGAAATACTATACGGATACAAATGAAGATGCTCTGCTTATGTGGATGAATTCAAACGGTGAAGATTAGGAGAAAAACAGATGAAAGATATAATTATTTTGGCAATAGAGACAAGCTGTGATGAAACCTCTGTTGCGGTTATAAAAAATGGTAGAGAGATCCTATCTAATGTAGTTTATACTCAGATAGATTTACATAAAAAATTTGGTGGAGTGGTGCCCGAAATTGCATCGAGGAAGCATATTGAAAAAATTGATCTGATATTTACTCAATCATTAGAAGAAAGCGGTTTGAATTTTAGCGATTTAGATGCCATTGCAGTAACATATGGACCCGGTCTTGTAGGTGCTTTATTGGTTGGAATGAGCTATGCGAAAGCGTTGGCGTTTGGGCTGGGGATTCCACTTATTCCAGTCAATCATATAGATGGTCATATTGCTGCAAACTATCTTGCGTTTCCGGATTTGAAACCGCCGTATATTGCTTTGATTGTTTCTGGTGGGCATACTCATATTATTGATGTATTGGATTATGGAGAGTATGAAGTGCTAGGCAGAACAAGAGACGATGCGGTGGGTGAAGCGTTTGACAAGGTAGCTAGAACTCTAGGATTTCCATATCCAGGTGGACCGTACATCGATAAAGCTGCAAAAGATGGGAATAAAGAAGCTATAAAATTTCCAAGGACATATCTTGAAAAAGACTCTTTTGATTTCAGTTTTTCTGGTATTAAATCTGCTGTTTTGAATTATTTGAATAGCATGAAAATGAAAGGGATTGAAATCAACGCTAATGATGTAGCTGCATCTTTTCAAGAAGCGGTTGTAGATGTTTTAGTGGAAAAAATTATTAAGGCTTCATTGAAAATGAATCATAAAGAAATTATTATTGCAGGTGGTGTTGCTGCGAATTCTCACCTAAGAAAGAGATTGAAAGAGGAAGCTGAAATTCATTATTTAGATGTTTTTTATCCTCCGATGAGTTTATGCACTGATAATGCAGCGATGATCGGGGCGGCTGCATATTATCAATTTAAAAAGGGTATATTCGCAAATCTCGATTTAAATTCTGTGCCAAATTTAAAACTTTAATCTGTGGATAAAAACCGAGTAAATATTATGTAAACTAAAAAATGTTGAAAAAAATGTGGATTAGACTGTGGATGAAGTGGATAACTTATATAAAACTTGCTATATCTATCTTTTGAATGTGGAAATTCAATCCACAGAAAATGTGGATTAAATTTAAAATGTTAAATTAATTTTATAAAAAAAAAGCCTAAAGATTTTTATCTTTGGGCTTATTCTAATTCGTTTTCCAAAAATTCCATAATTTCAGAAACTTTTCTAATTTTTTCAGCAATATCATCCGGAATTTCTATATCAAATTCACCTTCAACAGCGATGATGATTTCTGCGGCATCAATTGAATCAGCATTTAAATCATCCACTAAATGAGTATCATATGTTATACTATCTAAATCTTTTACACCCATCTGTTCTGCAATAATTTTTTGTACAAGTTCAAACATTGTTTACCCCCTTATATAAGTATAATATCATTATATACAAACTTAAAAAGATGTCTATAATAATTTTTCCCATTCTTCATAAATTAGATCAAGTTTCTCTTCCAATGATGAAAGTTCTTTATTGATTTTCATTAATTCTGATTTGTTCGAGTAGATTTCTTCTTGACATTGCAATTCATGAATCTCGGAAATCCTAGATTCCAACTCATGAATATTTTTTTCTAAATCTGCAGTCTTTTTCTTTTTATCTTTAATATTTTTTTTGCTTTCACGTTCTTGTTTTGATAAATCCTTACGCTCGGTTTTTGAGATTTTTATTGGTTCATCATTATTTTGAGCATATTGATTCATCTGATTTTTTTTGTAAAAGTAATAATCATAATTACCTAAGTATATTGTTAGACCATTTTCATCAAGTTCGTATATCTTATTGCAAACTTTGTTGAGAAAATATCTATCATGCGATATTGCCAACATTGTACCGCTATAATTAAAAATTGCATTTTCCAAAGTTTCTCTAGAGATGATATCCAGATGATTGGTAGGCTCATCCAATAAAAGAAAATTGTTTTTAGAAAGCATCAATTTGAGCAGTGAGAGTCTTGATTTCTCACCCCCGCTAAGTATCCTGATTTCTTTAAAAACATCATCACCTGTGAATAAGAAGGAACCGAGATACTTACGAAGGTCGGTTTCATCTGCCAATGGTAGCGATACTTGCATTTCTTCTAGCAATGTATTGCTATCTTCAATATTTTGCAGATCTTGATCATAGTAACCCTTCGTCACATGATGCCCTATTTGAAAAGTACCAGAATCTGCTTTTGCTTTATTTACTAAGATTTTAAACAATGTCGATTTACCAATACCGTTTTTTCCAATAAAGCCAATTTTATCTCCTTTGAAAACTTCGAAGGAAATATCATCAAAGAGAATGGTTTTATCGAAGCTTTTACTTATTTCATTGACACTTAAAACATTATTACCACTAGGGATACCTATATCGAAGGATAAATTGATATTCTTATTAAGCCAAAATGGTTTTTGGACTCTCTCGATTTTTTCAAGTTTGAACTCCCTGCTTCTAGCTCGTTTTGCTAATTTTTCCGTGCCGTGTTGTTTATATTTTCTGATCAGTTGTTCTTCTTTTTTTATGAGGCTTTGATTATTTTGGTAGTGCTTTATTTCAGTTTCATAATTAACTCTCTTTTGGCGCATGTACTCAGTGTAATTGCCGTTATAAAGAGTTCCTATAGTACTTTCTAATTCGAGAACCCTTGTAACGATTTTATCTAAGAAATATCTATCATGTGAGACGATTACAACAGCCCCTTTGTAATTTGAAAGATAATTTTCCAACCATTTGACCGAGTCGATATCAAGGTGATTTGTAGGTTCGTCAAGAAGCAATAAATCATATTCAGTCAATAGCAATTTTGCTAGATTCAGTCGCGTTTTTTGTCCTCCGCTCAAGGTTTTGATTGTGCGGGTGAAGTCATCTTCGGTAAAACCAAGACCTATTAAAACACCTCTCGCTTTACTATGGTATGCATAACCGTTCAACTTTGTGAAAGTCTCCGTCAAATTTGAGTACTCATCTATCAAATCGTTGTCAAAAGGATTATCTGTTAATAAATTCTCAATTTTTCTCATTTTATTTTCTATATCTATTAATTTTTTGAAAGGTTCCAAACAATAATCATATAGATTGATATTTTCTCCTGTTGAATCAGCTTGCTTTAAATACCCGATATTAATATCTTTTGCTGAAAAAAATTGACCATCGTCAAAAGTAATCATACCTGTAATGATATTGAATAAAGTCGATTTTCCAGCACCGTTGTTCCCGACAATGCCGATTTTCTCACCGGTGTTGATAGTTAATGATATTTTATTTAATATGGTATTGATACCATATGATTTAACGATGTTGTTCAAAGTAACTAGAATCATTTTTTTACCTCCATAAGCATAGAAACATTTTAGCATAGGAAATATGGTAATGAAAGTAATATACAATTAGTTAATTAATTGACAAACAATTTTATAGAATGGTATACTTGAAAAGTAAATGATTGAGGTGATAATATGGCAAATAATAAAGTATCTATGGCTGTTATCAGAAGACTGCCAAAATATCATAGATATTTAAAAGAAATGTTGGAAAATGGTATCAATAGAATTTCTTCAAAAGAACTAAGTGATATTATTGGATTCACTGCTTCTCAGATACGACAGGATTTAATTAATTTTGGAGGATTTGGGCAACAGGGATACGGTTATAATGTTGAAGACTTATATAATGAAATTGGTCAAATTTTAGGATTGGTTAAAACTTATAACACGATTATTATTGGTGCTGGTAATTTAGGTCAGGCATTGGCAAATTTTAATTTTGGTTCACATGGATTTAAATTAGAGGGAATGTTTGATATCAATCCTAAAGTTACTGGACTTCGGATTAGAGATATTGAGATTATGGATATGGATTTACTAGAAGAAGAAATAAAGAACAAAAATATTGATATCGCCTTTATTTGTACGAATAAAGACGCAGCGCAATCGGTCGCAGATGACTTGGTAAAATTCGGTGTTAAAGCTATATGGAATTTTACTCCGGTAGATCTTAAGATAAATAATGGAGAAATAATAGTTGAAAACGTGCATTTAATTGATAGTCTATTGACACTTTCATATTTTTTAAAAGAAAAATAAACCTATGCTTGCATAGGCTTTTTTTGTTATTAGGTTAGTGAATAAACTAAATAACCCCTTGGATATAATCCAAGGGGTCTTTATTACCTATTTAGGTGCTATAGCGTCTACTGGACAAACATTTGCACAAGCGCCGCAATCGATACAAGCATCTTCGTCGATAACGTAAATTGAGTCTCCTGGAGAAATAGCGTCTACTGGACACTCAGATTCACAAGCTCCACAACTGATACAAGAATCATTAATGATATATGTCATTTTTTTTCCTCCTTATATTTCATTTAACATTTAGATTATATATAATAAAAGCAAGATTGACAATAATAAATTTTGATAAATCATAGAATTAGGTTATTATATGTAATAATTCATAATTTATGAGTGAGAGGTGATGAAAATTAAGGTTTATGCATTGGTAGGTTCAAGTGGAACTGGTAAAAGTTACAAAGCGCTTAATATCGCTAGATTGAAAAATATCGATTATATTATTGACGATGGAATTTTGATTTCTCAGAATAAAAAGGTTGGGGGATTTTCTGCGAAAAAAGAAACGACCAAACTTGCTGCTGTAAAAAGAGCTATATTTTATTATGATGAACATAGGGAAGAGATGAAGAAACTCTTGAAGCAAGAGAATCCATCCAATATATTAATTATCGGAACCTCAAATAAAATGGTTAATCAGATAGCTGGAAATTTAGAGATATTACCTATTGAACATATTTATCAGATTGAAGATATATCAACAAAAGAAGATATTATCAAGGCCAAGCATAGTAGAAAAACTGAGGGCAAACATGTTATACCACTTCCTTCTGTAGAAGTAAAAAAGGATTTTTCGGGATATTTTCTGGATAAACTGAAGGTTTTGATAAGAAAAAAAGGTGTAGGGCATGAAATTGCAGAAAAGACGATTATAAGACCGACATTTAGTTATATAGGAAAATATACAATATCAACTAGAGCGATTTATCAAATGATGGCTTTCAGTCTATATGATAATCCATCTGTTTCTAGATTTTATAAAGGAAAAATTATAGAAGAAAATGACGGGATTGTATTAATTTGCGATATAGGTGTTATTAGTGGTGAAAATCTGATAAAGTTAGGTAATGAAGTACAAAAGACAATATTGAGAATTGTTGAAGATATGACAGAGTTAAATGTAAAGTATGTTCAAATAAACATTAAAAACATTAAATTATTATAGTCATATAAATCTTTACAAAGAAATTATATGTGTTATAATTTATACGGAAATAAACAAATTTTTAACAATCTCAAAAAAATTTAAAGGAGATGTGCAGAAATGGAGTACATTAAAAAAGTTTTTGAAGATGTAAAAGCTAGAAATGCAAATGAGCCTGAGTTTTTACAAACGGTTGAAGAAGTATTTGAATCATTAGAGCCTGTAATGGAGATGCATCCTGAATGGGTTGAAGCAAATATTCTTGCAAGAATAACTGAACCAGAAAGACAAATTATGTTTAGAGTTCCTTGGGTTGATGATGCAGGGAAGTTACAAGTAAACAGAGGATTTAGAGTTCGATTCAATGGAGCAATCGGACCATACAAAGGTGGTTTAAGATTCCATCCTTCAGTTTACATCGGCATTGTTAAATTTTTAGGTTTTGAGCAAATATTCAAAAACTCTTTAACTGGCTTACCTATCGGTGGCGGTAAAGGTGGTTCTGATTTTGATCCAAGAGGTAAATCAGATGCTGAAGTTATGAGATTTTGCCAAAGTTTTATGACAGAATTATACAGACACATAGGACCAGACGTTGACGTTCCAGCAGGAGATATTGGTGTTGGCGGAAGAGAAATTGGCTACTTATACGGACAATATAGAAGAATTAAAGGCGTATTTGAAAATGGCGTATTAACTGG
>DAOURC010000075.1 GCA_030625285.1 Eubacteriales bacterium | reverse complement strand
CTCTTCTAAAAAATCTTTAAATTCCCGTCCTACTTCAGGATGCTTCAATGCGAAGTTTACAGTCGCTTTTAAATACCCCAGTTTGTTTCCCGTGTCATACCTAGTTCCTTCAAATACAGAAGCATATACATTTTCAATATCCTTTTGTCTTAAAATCGCATCGGTAATCTGAATTTCCCCGCCCTTACCAGGAGGAGTATTTTCAATCATTTCAAAGATAGAAGGATTCAGAATATATCTTCCCAAAATCGCATAATCCGAAGGAGCTTCCTCAATAGAAGGTTTTTCAATCATTCCCGATACAATCATGTCTCCGCCTTCTATTTCATCACCGGCAACTATCCCGTATTTCGGTATATCGTTTCTAGGCACTGATTGCACTCCCAATATCGTCCCGTTATGTCTTTCGTACGATTCCATCAATTGCTTGACAACAGGCACCTCGGCATCCATTATGTCATCAGGTAAAAGAACGGCAAACGGCTCATCTCCAACAAATTCCTTCGCACAGTGAATTGCATGTCCGAGTCCTCCTGCCAATCCTTGCCTTACATAAAAGATTTTTGCTTTGCTGGCCAGTTCTTTTGATATTTTTAATAACGTCTTATCCGTTTTCTTTTCTAAAAGTTGATCAAGCTCTGGAGTCTCGTCAAAATGATTCATAATCATCTCTTTATTTCTAGAAACAATTATTAATATTTCTTCTATCCCACTATCTACAGCTTCCTCTACAACATATTGAATGGCTGGCTTATCTACAATATTTATCATTTCTTTAGGCATTGCTTTAGTAGTTGGCAAAAACCTTGTCCCAAAACCCGCCGCCGGAATTACCGCTTTTCTTATTCTCATACCGTCCCTCACTTTATCCTTTTTACAATATTATACATTGTAATGATAAAAAAAGATAGTAAACACTTTTTGTCTACTATCTTTTACTTAATTATTTAAAACTATATATTTTTGCTCTTTTGTCAAAATAACACGAGAATAAGTTGTCTCATATGTATTGTTTTCCTCGTAGTATCTTTTCAGATTATAAGGACCTCTATTATACTCTGATAATATCCTATCATAATCATTACCATAAGCTTTTTGGAGCAAACTGATGTATATAGTCGCCAGCCCGATATTATACTCAGATTCAAAAATACGGTCAGGGTTATACTCAACTCCTATTTTTTCACCGAATTCTTCAGCCAACCATTTTTCAGTAGCAGGAATAATTTGCATATATCCTCTATCATCATCGGCTCCTACTTCATATTGGCTAAAATTGCTTTCTAGTTCCATTACTGAGAGAATCAATGAAACATTTAAATCAAATTGATCTGCATATTTTGCAACAATAAATGCAGTTTCAAAATCAAGTGGTGTGTTTCCCTTGATTTCTTTTGCTTTGGCAATTAAATCATCACCTTGATAGTCTCCTACCAATTGCCTGTAACTATCTGCAACTTCCTTTTCTTCAGATAATACACGTCTAATAATTGAATTTTCATCTTCTAAAGCAGTCATTTCTTTACTCATCATATCAATCTGACTTACTTGATCAATATTTTGCATTTCTATATTTTTAATATTTTCATTCAAATGAATGTTTTGAGTAACTACAATACTTAACAACAAGATGAAAAATATTGTCGCTATTGAAATTTTTCTATTCATAGTCATACTTTCTCCTCCTTAAAACAAAGACTTAAAAAGTATAACAGAAACTTTTCAAATTGCAACTTTTTCATTCGTTTTGTAACATCTGCACAAAACAACACCAATAGATCTCTTGTAATCCCTTTTAAAACATATACTTTTCATAATAAAACATTTTTCTTATAATCAAAACTAGAACTGTAGTTAAAAGTATTGAAGATATCGAATTCACTAAAAAGTATATCAGATTCATATCAAAACTAAAGATATTCTGTAAGACAATAATATTTCCGTAGATAGGAATCATATATTTAACCATTGTTGTTTCTCCACCACCTAGCATGGCGAGTACTCCTGAAATAAGCACTACCATATATATTGGAGCAATATATGAACCCGCTTCTTTAACACTCTTGGCAATAACAGATGTTAAAATAATCAATCCAACATATATACTTACCAATATGAGTAGCGTTATCAAGATCAATATTATTTGCCCGGGTGTAAACATCATTTTATTAATACTGATCGCTTCGCCAAAAATCTTTGAAGAAAACGGAATAGATAAGATAATTCCCAAAACCGAAGAAAATGTAGTGACAACTGCCACAATTGCCAAACTAACCAATTTCCCTAAAGCGATTGTCTCTCTCTTAACGGGAGTCAATAAAATTGTAGCCATAGTGCCTCTTTCTTTTTCACCCGCAACCATGTCCATACCAATACCCATAGCCCCCGCAAAAAGGAATATGGAAATCAAAATCGGGAAAAACCTACTGAGCATAGTCCCAACCAACTTCTCTTCAGGCGCAACTGACACTTCATAGTTTTCTAAATCGACAGAAAATACATTTGTATATTCAACATTACCTAACCTCTCACCAACTATCGAGATTTTATAATCTTGAAGTAAACCATTTACAATGTATCCCCTTGCATCTTGAGAATAATCATTGATAGGATTATAATAAGTATCGATATTGGGAATATTTAAATTTTCATATTCTCCCAATTCCTGATCAAAACCATTATCGAATACCAACACCAAATCGATATTTTCATCGACAAGCTTTTCTTTTGAGCCTTCTAAATCCGCATTAGAAGATACTTCATTCAAATTTACCCTGTCGTAAGGAGATTCTTCCACATATTCAACGAAACTACTCGGCGCATTATAGGTTTCTATCAAATACTTATGCACCGATCGTTCATCTTCTATATTCCCTACAACCATCCCCATAATCGAATAAATCACAGCAATACTCAATCCTGGAAGTAATATTACTGTAAAAACCAATCTTCTATCTGTAAAAACTCGTAGCAATTCTTTTTTTATTATCACAAATAATCTTTTATCCATCTTGCTCACCATACATTTCATATAATTTAAAGAAAGCATCATCCAGCGATTCAGTATTTGTTTCTAGAAGAATTTTTTCTAATGTTCCTTCCATTACCACGTGTCCGCCAATGAGAACTCCAATTTTATCACTTAATTTTTCTGCCACTCTCATAACATGCGTCGAAATAATGATTGTTTTGTTCTTTCGTTTCATCTCCATAAGATAGTCAGTAACAATTTTTGCCGTTAAAACATCCAAACCATTTGTAGGTTCGTCAAATATGATAACATCCGGATTATGAATCAAGCTGACAGCTATTCCGAGTTTTTGCTTCATCCCTGTTGATAAATCAGCAATCTTCTTGTTTTTAAACCCTTTGATTCCTAAAATATCAAATAGATAACTTTTTCTCTCTTCTATTTTTTCACTTGTCATATTCCTTAACCCGCCAAAAAAATTCATGGTGAAATCAGCTGAAAAATGATCCTCCAACTTAAGTTCATTAGTTAAAAAACTAATGTTTTCTCTGACTTTTTCAGAATCATTGAAACCATTGACATTGATTTCTCCGTCTGTCGGCTTTATCAACGTAGAAATGCATCTTAAAGCGGTTGTTTTACCAGCACCATTCGGTCCAAGCAACGCATAAATTTCTCCTGGATTTACTGTAAAAGAAACATTCTCAACAGCTTTCACTTGATCTTTTTTTATCTTGTTTTTCTTCTGTTCTTTTTTAGAAATCTGATAAATCTTCGTCAAATTCTTAACTTCTATCATCTAATCCCCTACTTTTTTAAAATAACCGCATCACCAATAGAGACAATCCCAGACTTGATCACATCAAGATAGACCGCCGCTCTTGATAGAGCACAAGTTTTTCCTTTTTGCAAAATCTTACATTCCGGAAAACATCTTTTCCCTAAAGAAACAACCCTGAACTCCGCTGTTCCGATAGCGAAAACATCACCAATTCGAGAATTATGATCTTTAAAATCAATCGATAAAGTCTCTAAAAATCTTTCAAAGCACAAACCATCCTCTTCCGAGTTCTCAATTTCTAAACGATTGACATAAGGAAGCATAACTACTTCGACTTTACTGCCAAAGTAGCTATCTCCTTTTAATCCTTTACTCTCGATAAATTCACCTTGGTCGATTTTTACCCGCGGTTGACCCCTAGTAACGCTTAAATTTATATTTTTTACTATACCGATCATGTTAAGCACCTAAACCAATTCAACTTTGTAGTATTTCTTCTTACCTTTTCTAATCATTGCAAATCCATCAGTAAAATCATTCATACTTATTAAGTATTCATGAGATTCAACAGTCTGGTCATTTAAGTAAATACCCTTTTGTTGAATCATTCGTCTACCTTCAGATTTAGTTTGAATAATATTTTTTTCAGCTAATAAATCTATGATCTTAAGACCTTCTTCGATTTTAACCTTCTCCAACTGTACAGTAGGAACATTACTTAAATCCTGCCCTTTTCCAAAAAGAGCCTTCGAAGCCTCTTGAGCCTTGTTTGCATCCTCTTCACTATGAACAAGTTTTGTAACTTCAAACGCAAGAATTTCTTTCGCCTTGTTAATCTCAGCTCCTTCTAGCGAGCCAAGTTCATTTACCTTATCCATAGGTAAAAATGTCAGCAGCGACAAGCATTTTTCAACATCGGCATCATCTACATTTCTCCAGTACTGATAAAACTCATAAGGCGATGTCTTTTCTGGATCCAACCAAAGTGCACCTTTTTCAGTCTTGCCCATTTTTTTACCTTCACTGTTTGTCAACAAAGCAAATGTCATCCCGAATGCATCTTCCCTGTCTTTCTTCCTGATT
>DAOURC010000081.1 GCA_030625285.1 Eubacteriales bacterium | reverse complement strand
AGTTGCGGGATGCTTGATGAAGCGATTGCAGCTAAAGCATTAGAAAATAAAGATAAAATATTGCAGCGTAATTTGGCTATAGTACGAAACAACATCAATATACTAGATGCATGGGTTGATAAAGAACAGCATATTGATTATGTTAGACCTAAAGCTGGCACGACTGCACTCTTATACTATGATATGGATATATCTTCTACAGATCTTTGTCATAAACTGATGAAAGAAGAAGGTGTCATGCTGGTTCCGGGAGATTGTTTCGAAATGGGTAAGTGTATGAGAATCGGTTATGCATTTAATCAAGAGGAATTGATAGAAGGATTAAATGCTTTAAGTAGATGTCTACGGAAGTATGATTAACGAGGTGGAAAATGTATTATTTATCAATAATGATTGCATCTTTATCTGGGGTGCTTTATCATGTCTCGCAGAAATCGATACATCCAAAAGCTAATCCAATGATATCTATGATGATTACGTTTTCAGTGGCATTAGTTGGAACATTTATCTGGTATATTATTGATGGTTCTAGCAGTACATGGATTACGGATGTTAAAAACACCAATTGGGCAAGTTTTTCATTGGGCATGTCCCTTGTAGGACTGGAATTTGGAATTTTATTGGCGTATAGGTCCGGGTGGCAAATCAGTAATTTTAATTTGTTCTATACATTCTTATTGGCAGCGTTGCTATTGCCAATAGGACTTCTTATATTTAGAGAAACCTTGAGTTTGAAAACTGTTATAGGTATGGGGATTACAATTGGCGGCATTGCATTAATGAAAATTTAATTCAATGATGTCTAGCATATTTCAGATGTTATGAAATAGCGGGTTAAAAATAAAATAATAATTCTCACTAAGATATCGGTAATTAAGTTTACCGGTGTTTTTTTTATAAATATAGCATTGAATAAAAATATTATCCTTAATTATACCAAATTGGTAATTAATTATGATAATATTTAAGTGACTATTGAATGTCATTCATCATTAGATAATACGTGTTTATCGCGTCATGAAATTTATGAAAGTGGGGAATTATGGAAACCAAGACTTTAACTAAGAGAATCATATCGGGAGTTTTATATTTTGCAGGTATAGCATTTGCAATGTACATTGGTTCAATAATAATTAAAGAAAATTCATCACTCGATGTGTCGGGTTTAATTATCGGTATGTTGGGCGTTTGTATTCCAATCGCAATTGCAACTTTTTTATTGATATCCAGCATTTCGAAAATAGAAAACAGATTCAAACTGATGAAAAATTTTCTTGTACTTATATCGGTTTTCTATATTCTGTTATTAGTTACAGCGTTATTCCGCAATGGATTTCGTCAATTTGAAATTATAAGTATAAATGGAATTAAAGAATATCTAAAATGGAATGTAAATATTATTCCATTCAAAACCATTGGAGGATATATACAGTTTTTTATAGATGATTCTATGAATAAATCGATTATTATTGAAAA
The DNA here is from genome assembly GCA_030625285.1 of Eubacteriales bacterium. GTDB lineage: Bacteria > Bacillota > Clostridia > Peptostreptococcales > Acidaminobacteraceae > DAOURC01. The sequence goes on along the minus strand of DAOURC010000081.1, from coordinate 3,234 downwards.
TCTTTTAGGTAATATAATACTATTTGCTCCGATGGGAATGCTTCTTCCATGTATATTTCAAAAACAACGCAAATTTAAAATGTTCTTGATAACCATGGTAGTTATTATAATAAGTGTTGAAATAGGTCAGTTGATTACTAGGTCTGGAAGCGGAGATATCGATGATGTAATTTTAAATTTAATTGGTGCAATTTCTGTATATGGTTTATGGAGTTTAAATAGCATACAAAATATGCTAAGTAAGTTTTATATTATAGAAGAAAAATTAGAATAATTCATGACTTACAAGTAATGGAATCAGAGTATACTGGGTTTGAAATCTATACGAAACCATTTCTTGCATGTATGCATTTAAGATATCGGTAATTAAATTTACCGGTATTTTTTTATATAAAGATTACTCAATGTCGATAATTTTATTAATTATTCCAAAAGGATAATTAATTATGCTAATATTTAAGAGTAAAGAATTATAAAGATATCTAAGAAAAAATAATCAGCTTGTATTTCAATAAATATACTTGAAGTAACTATTGTCGAAAATAGAGGAGAAGATATGCAATCAAATATTGAAAAAATCAAAGAAAAAATGAAATTGGAACTCTCGTGTTCAGCTCACAATATCGATCATGTAATGCGCGTATATAATTTATGTAAACTCATTGCAGAGTCAGAAAACAATGTGAATATGGATGTGTTGCAGCCTGCTGCTTTATTACATGATATTGCTCGTGTAATCGAAAGTAATGATAAATCTGGAGCAACAGATCACGCGTTGTTGGGAAGCGAGATGGCACGTGAGTTTCTAGAAGAATTGGATTATCCGAAAGATTTGATTGAGCAGATTCAGCATTGTATAAGTACTCATAGATTTAGAACGGGGAATGCACCTAAGACTATTGAAGCTAAGATATTGTTCGATGCAGATAAACTTGATGCGATTGGGGCTATAGGAATCGCTCGAACATTTATGTTGGCCGGTCAATTTGGCCAGAGGATAACAGAGGATACAACAGATGAATATGCTCTATTGAATATAGTCGACAATGGCAGGATCAAGGATGTTTCTAAACACTCTCCGCTTATGGAATATGAATATAAGTTTAAAAGAATTCCCGATAAGTTATTCACCGACAAAGGTAAAGAAATCGGTAAATCGCGGCTGGAACATATGGATATATTCTTTTCAAGATTGGATAAAGAGATAAATGGTGCAATATAATAGATGAAATTCTTGTTAGGCGCTCGCACCTGCGAATATTACAAAAGTTGCTAAATTGGAGGTAAATATATGAATGAACTTATAAAAGCACAAAAACTAAAAAAAGGCGATAAAGTTGCAACTGTCAGTTTATCATGGGGTGGAGCAGGTGATCCAGATATTTTATGGCGCTATCATCAGGGAAAAGAGCGCTTGGAAAATGTATTTGGATTAGAAGTTGTTGAAATGCCGCATACTTTAAAAGGAACTGATTACATATATCAGCATCCTGAAAAAAGAGCGGAAGATTTAATGAATGCCTTTTCAGATCCATCTATAAAAGGAATCATTGCCTGTATTGGTGGAATCGAAAGTATACGAATGCTCCCATATATTGATTTTGATATCATACGTAACAACCCTAAAGTATTTATGGGCTATTCAGATACAACCACAACACATCTAATGTGTCTAAAAGCAGGAATTTCAAGCATATACGGTCCCACTTTGTTGGTTGACTTTGCAGAAAATATTGAAATGCATGAATACACAGTTGAACATATAAAAAAGACATTGTTCAGCAACGAAGTTATCGGTCAGGTATTACCAGCTAAAGAATGGACAAGTGAATACTTGCCTTGGGAAATTGAAAATAAAAATATAGCTAGAAAATTAACTGCCAATACCGGATATGAACTTATTCAAGGAAAAGGTATAGCAAGTGGGCGGTTGATTGGAGGATGCATAGAAGTATTTGATTCTTTACGAGGAACGTCATTATTTCCAAGTTTGGAACAATTCGAAAATACAATATTATTCTTTGAAACTTCTGAAGACAAACCACCAATGGAGTTTATTGAATGTGCTTTAAGAAATTACGGAATTACAGGAATATTAGACAAAGTTAAAGGAATTATTTGGGGAAAACCTCAAGATCAAGCGAATTATGAAGAATATAAAACAGCGATAAAAAAAGTTCTTCTTGAATTTGGGAAAGAAAACTTACCCGTACTTTATAATTTGAATTTTGGACATACCGAGCCTAAAATGTGTCTACCTTTCGGTGCAATGGCTGAAATCGATTGTGATGCACAAACATTTACTATTTTAGAGTCGGGAGTAATATGATTTCAACACTTTTGTTGAAAATTCAACGGTTAGTAAATATTGATATAAGCGAAAGGATTACTTATAATGTGAAAAATAAATATCTAAGATACTATAAAAAATATTTTGGTGTGTCAAAAACTCACTTGACTGATAAGATGAATGTTATATTTAGTTCAAATAGAGATGAGCCAATTAGTGAAAATCACTATTTTCCTCATATATTTACTGAAATTGAAGGAAACCATATATGTTCAACATCAAAACACACAAATGTTGAATTGATTAAAAATATTGAAGTAGGTTCAGATATGAATAATGAAAAACTTCATATATTATTAAAAAAAACGGTTCTAGGAGATGAAGGTAAATATGAAATAAAAACGATGTATAGAATGGGATATCTAAAAAATGAAATTATTGGTTGTCAGAAAAAATCACTAGCTATCTCACTAACAGAGAAAATAGTTGAATATCAAATTGAATTTGAATCTGAAGAATTGAAAATCAAATACTTGCTAAGAAAGAAAAAATTACTGACAGAAGGCAGGCAATTTGTGATTCTATTAAATAATAGAATTGTAGCATGGAGTAAAATATCAGATATTGATTATAACGCAGCTAATATCGCAGTATATACAGATTATAATTTTAGAGGACGAGGTTATGCAACCCAATTAGTTGAAGAGGCAACTAAATGGTGTCTTGATAATAATAAATTGCCGGTTTATTGGGTAGACAAAACAAACAAGGCTTCGTTTAAAGTTGCGCAAAAAATTGGATTTGAAGTATTATTTGAAGAAATAGCAGTTAAGACTGTGAATGGATCAAAAATTGTTTAAATTTTGCAGTGGGACTGTTTAGTTAACAATTGATGCAAGGAGTGTGCTTATATTGAAAAAAATTGATTATGTGAATATTTTGCA
>DAOURC010000128.1 GCA_030625285.1 Eubacteriales bacterium | reverse complement strand
TGCTTTTCACATTGACGGCTGTATTCTTATTCCTTGCGAAACGGCTAGAATCATCTGTAATAATATAGTCTGGATATTGAGTTAGAGCATCATTGATCATCAAGTCAAATTGATCCCGCTTGGTGCCATTATAAGCGGATTCCGCTTCATGGTACCTGCGGAGTATTTTGATGTCATTATCTGCACAATAATTCTCAATTTTGGCGAATTGGGCAGGTATGGAGTTGTCTTTGGCTTCTTGTTTCTTAGTACTAACTCTGGCATAAGCAAAAGCTGTTTCCATAATTTATCTCCTTATAATTCCTTAATGATTGCCTTAACTCTAGCAACTATTCCAATCTCATCAACAGCATAGGATTTCGTTTCGAATTCCTTATTATCTGGAATCAAGAGTATTCTGTCTCCCTTTTCCATATATCGCCGAATCATGTATTCGGTTTCTCCAGTCTTGAATACTCCGATTTCGCCTATTTTGGGGCTTTGTGAACTATCAATCTCTAGCTTATCGCCCTTTAGTATAAGTGGCTGCATTGATTCATCTACTATTTTAAGAAAACCATATGATGGTAAGACAATCTGTTTATCATTATTGTCTCCGAAACCTTCAAGTTCCATTGAACCATTAAAAATGTTCAATTTATCAAATCCTTCATCAGCAATCGATTTTACTATTCTATAAGGAGTCATAACCTCATTGATTCTACTGTTTATTAAACTTCTCTGATCTCTTGGTAGGTTCTTCAACATGTAGTCGACTATAGAATTAAAAAAGAAATCTACAAATTCATCAATAAAGTTATGTATTAATCTAGGAGCATTTTCCATATATGCTTCATATTGTAATTCGTCTGGATCTGTGCCACAAATTGTTGCAATTAAATAATTGATTTCTTCACTTGCAGGAGGATTCTTTCCAGTCTTAATCTGGCTTAAATAACTCTTAGTGAAACCTTTGTGACCATTCTTCTTACTCTCGTTTGATATCTCGCTGTAACTCTTACCACTAGCCTTTATGATTCTATCTAAATACTCTGTATAGCTCATATTGCACCTCCTAATCATCATTATCGCCCTCGTTCAGTCTTTAGTCAACGATATTTCTAATATTTTTAATAATTTTGTTTACGATTAGACTGCAAAAGATTACTCTTGATGCATGAAAGGGAAAAAAGCAGATAATCTGCAACTAAAAACAAAAAGCTTTCCTGATTCGATGGTCAGCAAAAGCACCATCGAATCTTTGAAAGCTACTAGATACAACTTAATTAAAGAAATTGCCATGAACGTGGCTTTAAATAAATGATGTTGGGTGTTTCACCGAAAGGCACTTTCGGCATGGGCTTTATTTGGAGAAAGCAAGCAATCAGGCTGTGAGCATGGCAGGCCTCGCCTGCCGCACTGCCACAAGATTGCTTGCTAGAGGCTCCGAATCAAGCCTGAAACGCCCTCCCAACAGATATATAACATGTTGGGTGCAAATTACAAAAGAAAGGTTTTATTATGATTATTAGTGGTATTGATACATTAGAATTTGAATTGGATATTGAGAACTACGTGGAGAACGCAAAAGAATTGGTTGAATCATTATCTAATCTAAAAGAAGAAGGTGTCGAAAAGAGGGCACCTCAAAGAATTATGCTAAATGGTATCAATTTTGAGGTGGCATTGTCAGGGGCACCATTCTATAAATATAGATTAGAATGTAACGATTTCTTTATTTATTTCATGCATGGAACAATGAAGAATAATTATCCAATAAAAGTAAAATTTCTTTCAGGATATTTATGGTCTTTTGGTTATGTCGAAGCATATCATAGATTTATTGCGTGGTTTGAAAGCTTGCTACCTATTTGTGCTAATCGTATTTCAAGAGTAGATATTGCATGTGATAATGATGAATTCGAATTTAAACAGGATGATTTAGAATATTTCGTAACACGTGCAAAACTAAAGCGTATTAACGATCCTTCTGCGGATGCTATAGATATTGAGGGAAAAAGATTTACGGGATTTACTTTTGGAAGAGGTTGTCCATTAATGTGCAGAATTTATAATAAAAGCATTGAAATCACGACGTCAAAAAAGACATGGTTTAATACTATTTATCTGCAAAATGGATCTGATCTCCATAATGATGTATGGCGAATAGAGTATCAGATGCGTCGTAAATTTCTGAAGGAATGCGGTGTTACTTCGATGTCTGATTTTATTGAGAAAAAAAGCAATATATGGGCATATCTAACTGAAAAATGGTTGGTTATGAAAAGTCCTGATGATTCAAATCAGACAAGAAGAACAACTAATAAGAATTGGTGTTTGATACAAAAAGGAGCAAAAGACTATTATGCTTCCCCAATTATAAGAAAGGAAATAAAAGTTAAAGATGCACAAGGACTGCTGGATCAAATAACTGGATGTACTCTTTCGTTAAGTGCAATATGCAATTATGGGTGTCTTGTAGATGCTTCTAGAATTATAAACGACTATATTAGTCTGAAACTTGAACAGAAAGGTTCTTCATTTTTAGCAGAAAAAGAAAAACGACAAAATAAATATTTGAAGTAATCAGATAATTTCTTTACTGACTAATAAAGATAAAATATTAGTTACCTAGATAGAACTTCATTTTTAGAATATCACTATAGTTGAGTAATTGTACCAGCTTAAACTCTTTCTTATAGGCATCGGCATTCACTTTATACAGAACATTAAAATCTAAGTCATAATATTTCATGCATTCTTTACTTTGAAAGCTCCTATAATCGGAGCCATATTAGTTTTACCTAACTCTAATTTACTATTTTTAACTGACTTCATTTTATCAAATATATAGCTCTCACACTTGATTTTATCATCTTCAAAATAAACTTCCTCTTCAATTGAATTACAATCGACACTCATAAATGCTAAAACTTCGTTTTTTGCCAACTCACTTCTACCTTTAGAAGTTAAGGGAATGTTATTCTGAGAAGATTCAATTACAATATATGGAGCCATAAGTAGTACCTGTCTTACACCACCTTTTATAACCTTGATAGAAACTTCATTGATTTTTCTGTACATAGTTGTTTTTATACTAGAATGAAATGTATCAAGCTCAAATGTATTATCATCATAAATAATCATAAATGTTGGCATCAAATCTGTTGTACCTATCATAACGTGCATCAAGATGAATTTAGTGAAAATAGAACCTCCAATTTTACTTAGTGGTCCTGATTGAAATACACTCAGAAGATTCCTCCCTGTTTTTGATGTCATTCCAACAACACCTGCCAATCTTTCAGCCCTATGAAAGATTTCCCTGTCTGGATAATATAAATAGTCTGTCACTAAGAACATGTCACGCGGAAATAAATTAACCTTGAATCTGTTAATTTTCTTTTCTATTTCATCACAAAGTGGACAATCGTCTTCAATTCTATTTAGCATTTCATCAATAAAACTCTTCATCTTGCCAACGCCCTTTTCAATCTCTGAATAGATATCGATATTATCACCATTCTCATAAAATTTGAATTCAGCGGAAAAGAATACTTCATAAGGGTTTATTTCAGCAAACATGGTTTTAAATTGATCAATATGATTTGATATAGGAACATCATTATCAACAGTAAAATTTACACTTGAAACTTTTAAACTATCTCCTGGAAAATAGACTGTAATTGTAATTTCCTTTACAAGCTGAAATGGTTGTTGCTTAATTGTTTCATTCCTTTTATCAAT
>DAOURC010000037.1 GCA_030625285.1 Eubacteriales bacterium | reverse complement strand
TGGTATAAAGCAAAAGTTAAATATGCCTTGCCACAGCCAAAATCGATAATTCTAATAAAATCTTGATCGATATTATCAATGACGTATTAAACTAATTCAAGCTATCTGTTCAATTGCTTGAACTTGTCATACCTTTGCTGTTTTACTTTGCCCTCTTCCGTCATAACTCCCAGATATGTCAAGAAAGAATACGGTGTTCCTTCTTTTAAAATATATTGTTTTTGCCTGTTATGAGAAATTTCAACCAGATTTTTACTCGGCTCTTTAGAAATGATTTTCACTTTCCCTTTTTTACTTACAAGCATTTGGTAATCTCTATCTTTTGTAAAAAGAACCATTTGTTTAAAATCACTTTCCATATATCTTAATAATTTCTTTTCTGCTTCATATATATTTAAATTCTCATGAAGCACTTGATTACCGACATAATTTGTAAACTGAATGAAAATCTCGCTCTTTAACAGCACAGGTTTTATATCAATCTTATTGATATCCAATTCACTCGCCTTTGTTTTATTACTGACAACACCTTTTATTAGAGTATTCGATTCAAATACTTCTATCAACAATTCTCTTAATTCCATATCTACCTACCTCATCAAATCTTCTATTATTTTTTTGAGCTCACTCATTTCTTCAGGATCCAAAGATTTTTGTATATTGTCGATTATTGTGTCTTGAGCCTCCGAGCTGAGATTCATGAACTCTTCAGAAACCTTCTTTGCCTGTTCTATATCAAGATTATATACATTCAGATCTGGATTTTCATCAATGAAATCCAAAATAACGTCAGCAGATTTTTTTTCGTCATCTGTCAACCTTCCGTACATTTCTTCAATAGTATCCTTTGCTGTTTCAACAGTTGGAGTTATCACGCTATTTATGCTGTCATTCAAAATTTCAGTCAATCCGATTTTCACATGTAAAGAATCATCGTCGATCAAAATGGTTTTCACTTCGACAAAATCACTGTATGGATTCAATTCATTTGTATCTAGAACAATTTCCAATCTGTCGATATTTAGATATGGCGATTCTATATCGTTCGTTCGAAGTGCAAATCTCGTTATCCAATTTGGAATTGTAACTAAACCAGCTTTTATTTTTTTGATTTCAATATATAAAACGTCATCACTATACTTCACATCAGAAGTCACTTTAATTTTCATCGGAAATTCCATAACTTCTGAAATTGTTAAATGTGCAACTATGTCAAATTGATTCTCTTTTAAATCTACATATATATAGTGGATATCGATATCCTCGTTGTCGATTTCTTCATATTCCAAGTAAGTATCGATAACTGTATTGATTTCCATTTCACCTATGCGAATATCATCTAGTGAACCAAAATCAAAATCCCTGAAGTACTCTTCTATATTCAACAATGAACTTTCTTCAATATACTTATAGTCATCAGGCAGTTCTTCATTCGGAGAATATATCATCAATATTACAACTAACGGAATTACAATCAATATACCGATTACAAATGCTAGTACTACTAATAGTCCTTTAATAAATCTCATACATCATCCTCTTTCCCTTATATTTTCATTATAAATGAATACTATCAATCTAACAAATCAATATCGCAAAAATATACATTTAACAATGAATAAATTTGTGAAATAATAGTATCAATAATGCACTGGAGGAGAATCTATGCCATATACAATTGTATCTTGGAATCCTGACGATTTGAAAGGGATTCAAAACACTTGGGAAAAACTCACAGTTCATCACGCTGAGACATCAAAATACTTCAAAGCCTATTTTTCAGACTATCCTTTTTCAAATAGAGAGGCAAAACTCAAAAAACACGGAGAAGGCGGAAAAACAAAAATCGATCTCGTTGTCGATGACGAGACGAATATTACATATGCTCATTGCATCAGCATTATCGATTGCGATGGAAAAGGAGAACTTGAATCCCTCTATGTCGATGAAAGATTAAGAGGGATGTCGTATGGCAAAACACTTATGGATCGTGCGATTGAATGGTTTGAAGAAAACAACATCGATGAATTCGCCATCGAGGTTTCAGTCGGGAATGAAGAAGCATTGGGTTTTTATGAAAAATACGGATATAAACCATTCAGTTATAACCTTCAAAAAATCAAGTGACACTGTATTAGGAGGGATTTCATGTATTCCTGGCATTATGATTATAAATTGTTCAAACTTGAATATTTGGCAAGTCAAAAGGGTTTGACAAAAATAAACTTTATAAGAGATTTTAAAAAACACGATTTATCTTTTGATCCAAAACCTTTTGAAGCGATACATCGATTCATGCTTTCATATGTTAAACAGAATCCAATCGACGTAAAAATAGATTTGGATTATACATCTACCGAATTCCAACAACGCGTCTACGATGAAGCTTTAAGCATTCCATTCGGCAAAACCATTTCATATGGAGAACTCGCCGAGCGAATAAACAATCCGAAAGCCGCACGCGCTGTAGGCGGCGCACTTGGGAAAAATCCATTCCCCATCCTGATTCCTTGTCACAGGATTGTAGGAAGTACCGGAAAGTTAACAGGCTTTAGCGCTATAGACGGTATAGAGTTAAAAAGAAAATTAATAGATTTTGAACTGGAGGAATAATATTGAATTTTGATCAAAAAATCGATTCTTTTAAAGAAGAAATAATAAAAAGCACACAAGAAATCGTAAGGATAAAAAGCGTGGAAGATAAGACTCACTCTGACTATCCTTTCGGCGAAGGTGTTCATAACACACTCTTATTCACTTTGAATTTAGCTAATTCTTTAGGTTTTAAAACTAAAAATTTAGATAACCATGTAGGATACGCCGAGTACGGCGAAGGTGATGAAATGCTCGGCATTCTCGTTCACCTGGATGTAGTTCCTGAAGGGGATGGATGGAAATATGATCCTTACGGAGCTCAGATCATAGACGGCAAAATTTATGGGCGTGGAACCACCGATGATAAAGGGCCGGCCATTTCTTCTCTTTATGCAATAAAAGCACTTATTGATTCGGATGTTAAATTCAACAAAAGAGTACGCATCATATTTGGGTTAAATGAAGAAACCCATTGGGAGAGTATCAATTACTACGTCGAGCGCGAAGAAATTCCTACGACGTCAATAGTGCCAGATGCAGACTTTCCGGTTATTTATGGAGAGAAGGGAATCATCATATTTGATTTAGCAAAAGAATTCAATGATTTTCTAGATGATGGTGGAATTGAAATCCTAGAAATAACAGGAGGTAACGCTCCAAATATGGTTCCCGATTACGCAATGGCGATAATCGCATCGAAAACAGATCTGAAAAGCATGGTTGATGCTTATAATTACGACTTCAACGCTAAGGTTTCTATAAAATCTATAAGTGATGATAAATATAAAATAGAATCTAAAGGAGTCTCTGCTCACGGCAGCAGACCAGATAAGGGAATCAACGCTATTTCTCATTTAATTAAATTTTTGGATAACATCGACCTTCAAATAGGGGATCAGAGTAATTTCGTAAGAACGATATCCAGACATATCGGGTTAGAGCATAACGGAGAAAACATCGGATGTGGTTTTAAAGATGAAGAATCCGGTAAACTAGTACTTAATATCGGTATGATTAAATTGAACAAAGAGAAAGGTTCTCTTACCATCAATATCCGTTATCCGGTTACAGGCAGTTATGAAGATGTTGTCGATGGAATAAATGAAACCATCGATTATGCAAGAATAGATTACGTTGAAGATGAACATATTCCACCGCTATTTGTAGATAAGAATTCAGATATGATACAAAAATTGATGAAGGTATACAATGACTATACTGGTAGAAACGATATGCCTAAAACAATAGGCGGGGGCACTTACGCTAGAAGCATGCCGAACGCCGTTGCTTTTGGAGGAGCTTTCCCTTGGCAAGAAGACCTTGCTCATCAAAAAGATGAATTCATCGCCATAGATGATTTGATGCTCATGACAAAAATCTATGCAAAAGCTTTTTATGAACTTCTTGTATAAATCAAATATTTCAGCTAAAACTACAAGAAACATTGGAAGATGTTCTTTACAATTCAAATTATGATGCGCTGAATTGACTGGATATTATCGACTAAGTAAAAGAAAGCATATGAAAATAAAAACTCATATGCCTTTTTACATTCTTATTTTGCATCTTGATATTTATACTTAAAAGTCCATCTTCTTGTAGCTTCTTCTTCATTAAATATATACATTTTTTTATGTAATCCAACAAATCAGCTCCAGAGAAAAATTCTTTCATTATACGCAGAGAATACGTTAATTATGCAGTTTAATCTAACGTTTGCCATTATTAACTATTTTTATCAACTCTTCCATCTTTGATGATATATATGTATAATCTTCATCTGTTATATTGTTTACCGTATTTTCATCAAATAGTTCATTTAACTTTAATAAAACATCATATAAAATTTCAAAAAACGAAACAATATTTTCATTTGACAATCCAGTTGGAGCAATTATAGAAAATCCACGGTCAAAATCTTTTAGCAAATAATATTTATTAGTCTTAATTAATGGACTATATTCGCTGTTTATTGATTCAGATACAAGAAACATAATTTGTTTAATTTCAGAATAATCAAGATTTTCTCTATTTCGCATATAGTAAGAATAACTAAATCTAACATTGGTTTGAACCTGCAACAAACATCTATTGGTAATTTTATCAAAATTTATATTTATTGATAACACACTTATACAAACAATAAATACAATAATTATAAATGTTTTAAATTTCTTCATTTCATATCTTACGCTCCTCATATAATAGTATTTGAACATATAATGTTCAGATATATTAAGTATCTTTCTAGGGTACTCGATTAATAAATCGGATTACTAGAAAAAAGAGCAAATTCTCTTTGTAAATCTAGTGCTATGAAAACCATCTTCCCTATAATATATCCTAAGTTGCTAACCACGAACATTTTACAAAACCAACGGCTTGATATATGCTCTTAACATTACACAAGCCGTTTTGAATATTATTGTGTTACTTCAATAGATGAATCACTCTCATGATAGATTGAAAGATGTTTCGTTGTATAGATTCCATTGTTTTCTGTTGCACTACAATAAAATCTACCATTAAAACTAATATCCTTATATTCACCGTATTAATTAATTGATGCTTTTGTTCTTGCCATTTAATACCTGCTTGTCTAACATAATTAGGTGAAATATTGCTAAAAGATTTTTACTTTTCTTACTCAATCCAATTCAAAAAGTCTATACAGATATTCACTATTAATTTTATAAATCGAAATCATTCTGCCTGTATTCCTATTTTGGATTATTAATTTACTCGGCAGTTCCCAAACTTCATAATTTATTCTTACTGTTTCAGTTGGATTTTCAATCCAGAACTTTAATATGTGAGCATAAGAAGAAACATCATAACTCACTTCTGATCCATTAAGTAGTTCCGTCATTATTCCAAGCACTTCATCCTGTTCATCAATTATTTGTATTCCAACAAAATCTGACGAATATCTAATTATGAAATTTTCTACTGATATATTTTGCCATATATATATCAGTGAAACCAGTGAAATAGACAGAACAATAACAATTGCTAGTATATATTTTTTTTTCATTATTCTACTCCATAAATACTATACGAATACCCTGAATAAAGAGGGGGATTCAATCTCATATAAACCGTCGTTCCTGATGTTCCAGTGACTTCAAATCCAACGGCTTCGAGCGCTGAAACAGAAAACGAACCTGTTGCAGAGTATGCAGTTTCTACTGTTGGAGTAGCATTTCCACTAGTTTCAATTTCATTTGTGGGAAAAGAATTTGTTATTGAAATTGTACTTGCACTCATATTGTCTAGCTCCCAATTTCCACTACTTTCTTCAGCCCACCAAGTATCACTAACGCTCTCGATTTGTGCAAATGATCCATCGTTATAAATTAAAAGTCTCGTATACAGTCGTGAAACAGTTGGTCCAGCAATTTCTTGTTCATAAATTGTCTTTTGAGTATACACCCCACGAGTTTGAATCAACTCCTTGATAACACCATATGTAGCTAATAATTCATTTGTTTTCTTATCATAAATTTCAACTTCGGCTTCATCTGACGTTTCATTGTATTCTACAGAAATATCTGATTCTTTAAATGGGATTTTTAAATGGATACCTTCTAATTCAATATCAGTAGTCTTATCAGTTGTATCCGCAAAGGAAAATACTCCGCTACTAATTACAAATATAAGCATCATTAATACCGATATAACTTTCTTTAAATTTTTATTTTTACTTGACATGTTCATAAATATCATCTCCTATTATCTCCATAAGTAGCTTGCCTTTTTAATTTTTTAACTTTTTCTGGTACTTTATCCTGATAATAAATTATGCTAAACTGCGTTGATGCCATCTGCGCACCAAATAATGCCATACAAGCAAAAGCAGTTCCTGCATATTTACGTAAAAAACTTAGCTTCTTCATTTCGTTCACCCCCTCGTACTATACTTCCTATGAATAATGAAACAGATGCTGTCAATGCACCCATCATAG
>DAOURC010000144.1 GCA_030625285.1 Eubacteriales bacterium | reverse complement strand
TAAAAGTCGAATTCAACTCCGATTCTATCCAAACCGTTTGGACCATCGGTCCAATCAATGTTTCTGATTTCAGTCTGGAATGCAACCCATTCACCTTCTGCATAAGACTTTCCGAGATTACCAGTTGCCCATTTACCTTGATAGTTTCCATCAATAGCAAAACCATAGGCCGTGACATCATTTCCACCGGCGTAGACTGGTATACTCGGCATACAAATGGAAAATATCATCAAGACAACTAGCATTTTTGCTAATATTGGCATTTTAATTTTATTATAAAGTATAGAGTTCATTTTTCTCGCTCCTTTCTTTAATATTGAACTTATATAATATGCATTTAAGCCATCAAATTCTCATAAGCATCCCTCCTGATATTTATTGATTATTAATGTATCTACAAATTCAAAAATATAAAAAACCGCCATTAAAATATGGCAGTCAGACAGTCTTAGTATCTTTAGATACTTTAGACTCACAACTTTGCGTACCTGTCTTTCGGCAGGCTTGCCTTTTCATATAGTTCGAAAAATAGTTGATTATCCAGTTTTAATTAAATTGGTTTACATAATTTTACTGTTTCGGTATAAAAAAAGCACCATAGAACATTGGTAGTCAGACAGTCATTGTATCCTTAGATACTTTAGACTCACAACTTTGCGTACTTGCTTTCGACAGGATTGCTTTTTTCGGTTGATAAATTTTATTTCCTGTATAGACTATACGATAATCAGCCTGAATTTTGGTACCGAGGTAAATGTTATGTTGGATTATCCATTTTCATTTGACCACTCCCTTACTAATATGGTTTTCTCTATATTTGTAGATTAAATCTCTTATATATATACCCAGAAGTTCGAATTTTTAACATTTATAAGGAATTGATAATGATATTTTGTATAATTCGATAACGCTAGAAATTGAGGAACTTTTTAAACCGGATGTTTATAATAGATAATAGAAGAGGGAGCGAAAGACTGAAGAAAATAATAGTAATGTTTATATTGATAATGACAATAAAATCATAGAATTATTCTATAGTCTTTTTTTTCTTTGTTTTTACACTCAATGTTCACTAATTTGTCACAAAGCGAGAGTATTATTAAATTACCGAAAGGGAAAACAAAGAAAACTATAAAATTTAAAGGAGAGATTTGAAAATGAAAAAACTAATATCGATTGTTTTAATAGGAGTATTGGCAGTAGGATTTGGAGCACTTAGTTTTGCGGATGCATTCAGCAATCCAGCAGAAACTTATTCTAATTTAGCGGGAATTACAGTGGCAGAGGCATACGAGTTAAAAGGAGCAGATCAGACATTTGGAGATTTAGCTAAGGAAAGTGGATTTTGGGATGAGTTTGTAGCTGTAAATCTAGCAGGAAAAATTGCAATAGTTGAAGCGAAGCGTGCTGATGGAACATTGACTCAAGAAGAAGCTAACGAGATCATAGCTCAGATCAACGATTGTGATGGCACTGGTGAATCGGCACTTGGAAAACTTTATAATTTAGCTTTTGGTAGAAATGGTGAAACAAAAGGCAATTATGGCGAAGGACAAGCACAGATGAAAGGAAGCATGAATGAAGATGCTCCTAGAGATGGTCTACAAAATGGTACACCTCAAGCAAGAACTGCTGAAAAATCAGGAGAGATGAGTGGAACAGGCAACAGATTTGGTCAAAACAAATAATAAATAGACCCCCCTTTTGTATATTTATATAAATTAAGAAATAGTGATTTAATTATCACTATTTTTTTCATTTGTGGTGTTATAATAAATGAGATGAGGAGGATGAATAAAATGAATATAAAATTAGAGTATAAAGGTATTGAACAAAGTAAGATTGAATCATATCAATCTCTTGTTTTAGAAAACCATAAATTATTAAACGAGAAAACAGGAAAAGGTTCTGATTTTCTCGGATGGCTTGATTATAAATCAAGTTTAGATGAGCAGTTGCTTGGAAGTATCAAGGAAATCGGTGAAGAAATAAGAGATAAAGCAGATGTTCTTTTAGTTTTAGGAATAGGTGGATCTTATCTAGGTGCAAAAGCATTTATTTCATCAATGGAAAACTATTTCGATAAAAGTGATTCATTAGAAATAATTTATGCAGGAAATCAATTGAACAGTGAATATCTTGTAGAACTATTGGATTATATAGAAGGAAAAAGCGTATATGTAAATGTTATTTCAAAATCAGGAACAACGATAGAGACAGCAATTGCATTTAGAATACTAAGAAAATATTTAGAAGAGCGTTTTCCAGAAGATGCAGATAGAAGAATCATTGCCACAACTGATGTTGAAAAAGGTGCGCTTAGAAAGTTATCTGATATAAAAGGATATAGAACATTGCCGGTACCAGATGATATCGGAGGAAGATATTCAATCTTTACATCTGTTGGACTATTACCTATAGCGGCGGCTGGAATCGATATCGATGAAGTTGTTGAAGGATTGAAAGCGGCGATAGCTGATTTTGATAATGAAAATTTATCAGAAAATACAGCATATCAATATGCTGTTATAAGAAACATCTTATATTCAGAAGGTAAAAAAATAGAACTGTTTGTAAATCATCATCCTAAACTTGTTTATTTATCAGAATGGTTCAAGCAATTGTTTGGAGAAAGTGAAGGAAAAGACGGGAAGGGTATTTTCCCGGCATCGGTTTTATTTTCTACAGATCTACATTCGTTGGGACAGATTATTCAAGAGGGAGAAAGAACTTTATTTGAAACTTTCTTGAATATTGAAAAACCTAAAAATGATATAGCTATAGAAGAAGATGAAAACAATTATGATGGATTGAATGAAATATCGAAATTCAGCGTGGATGATATCGATAAAATCATGCTTAAAGCAACAAAAGAAGCACATCTCGAAGGAAATGTACCTTATATTGATTTAAAAGTAAAACAAATCGATGCATATAATTTAACATATCTAATGTATTTCTTTATGAAAGCATGTGCGATGGGTGGATATTTACTTGAAGTGAATCCATTTAATCAACCAGGAGTAGAAGCATATAAGAGTAAAATGAAAGCATTGTTAAAAAAGTAGAGCCGAATGGCTCTACTTTTCTTCAAATTCATTTAAATCTTTTAATAAAAGTTCCAAGTTTATACCGTGTACAGCAGCGGCTTGTTCAATACTTTCCATAGTAGCTGATGGACAACCGATGCACATCATGCCGTGTTGCATAAAAACACCAGCAAGGGCTCTATTTGCATGAAGAACTTCATTTATAGTCATATCTTTTGTAAACATTGTATTACCTCCTTAAAATTCGATGGGTTAAAATATAGCCATCATATGTGAATGAATTAATGTAATGCTTCCACTTCTTTAAATATAGTATAAATGATAAAAAATTGCAATTCGGTAACCCTAGTTACATAACAATTGCAATTTATCTGTTATATTATTAACGAGGAGTGGTGATGATGATAGAAAATAAATTCAACTATGCACTGACAAATGAAAAATTGATTGAAAAAATAATCGCTGATGGTAATGTTCATTTAAATCATAT
>DAOURC010000089.1 GCA_030625285.1 Eubacteriales bacterium | reverse complement strand
CTATCTTCACTTAGATATACTATTTTCTTTTGTAGGGTCTCAGGAATACTTATTTTTTTCAGTTCTTCTCCGTGCAACCTTATTGTTCCTCTATCTTTTTTATAAGCTCCGATTATACATTTAGCCAACTCAGTTCTTCCCGCTCCTACTAAGCCTGAAATTCCTAATATTTCACCTTTCTTAACATCAAAACTTATGTTTTTCAACAAATTCTTATAATATAATCCTTCAACTTCCAAACTCTTATGAGATTTGTCTATCGATTTGTTCTCGATTTTTTCGAAACTGATCTTACGTCCAACCATCATCTTTGTCAATTCATCTTCATCAGTCTCATCCAAGGAAACCGTATCAACATATTCCCCATCACGCATAACTGTACACCTGTCACCTATTTTGAACAATTCACTCATACGATGCGATATGTAGACAATGCCAATATTCCGTTCCTTCAACTCTGAAATTATTTCAAAAAGTTTCTCAGTCTCTTTATCGGTTATTGCAGCAGTCGGTTCATCCAAAACCAAGATTTTCAAATCATTATTCAGAGCTTTGACTATTTCAACCATTTGCTTTTGAGCTATAGACAACTCCGATACCAACGTTCTTGGTGAAATGTTCAATCCTATCCGTTCCATTTTTTTCTTTGCTTCTTCAACTGATTTCTTTTCATCGATAATCCCATTTTTTACAAACTCTTTTCCAAGAAAAATATTTTCGTAAATAGATACATGAGGATTAAGATTGAACTCTTGATAAATAACACTTACCCCTTCTCTTATCGCTTCTCTAGGAGTCTTAAATTTCTTTTCTTCACCTTCAAGAAAAATTTGTCCTGAATCTTTTCTATATGCTGAAGAAAGAATTTTAATCATAGTCGATTTTCCAGCACCATTCTCTCCTAGCAAAACATGAACTTCTCCAGATTTGACTTGCAGTTTAGCATCATTCAAGACTTTCACACCAAAGAAACTTTTGTTAATATTTTTCATTTCCAGTACGAACTCGCTCATGGCACACTCCTAACATATTTAATCACTTATTTTATTGCCTTAAAACTACATATCAGGTTTATATATTATCATATCAATACTGTTCTTAAGAATTCCTCTTATTGATTTTAATGTAAATTCCGGAAAAAAGTAATTTAACTGTATACCTAAATTCCCAAGGCTTGTACTTTCATCACCACATGTTATTATATCTTTCCGAGTGTATTCAGCTGTCAAGCGATTTATCCTGCTGTTTTTTGATCCTCCACCTACGATGTAAACACTATCGAATTTTTTACCAATTACTTCTTCAACATCAGATAATGTCGATGCATAGTTTTCCGCCATCGAGCGCTCGACTACATCAATCAGATTACCCCAATCAACTTTTCCAACATTATTACTATTTATCGAATTCATTATCGCCTTGCTCATGCTAGAAGGATTGAAAAAATCAGCACTATTGATATTTATAATCTCTTCATCAATTCTTATTGGCTTAATATTCAAAAATTCGTCCCACGAAATTTCTTTTCCTACCTCTTCTTCATATTCTGTTTTCATTTTCTCCAAAACAAACATGCCTGTACTGTTTTTTAATAGTGTTATTTTATTAAAAGCTCCAACTTCATTCGTAAGCCCTGCCTTTAGTACTTTCTCATTAATTATCGGCTGTTCAAGTTCAGCGCCTATCAACGCCCATGTTCCTGAACTTATAAACAAAAATTCTTCCTTATCTGCTGGAATCGCAGATACAGCTGCAGCTGTATCGTGTGATGGCACACAGATTACAGGAATATCTTTATCGCTTCCGATTTGATCTTTAACTGCTGGCAGAATCTTTCCAATCATTTTCCCATGTTCCCCTATTTCAGAAAACCATTCTGCCGGAATTCCAAAGAATTCACAGACTGATTCATCAACAGACTTTGTTTTGCTGTTAAATAATTGAGTTGTACTCAATTCACTTGGCTCATTCATCATGATTCCAGTCAATAAATAGTTGAAAATATCAGGAATCATCAATACATGTCTGCAAGCTTCAATTTTCGAAGGCATCAATTCTTGAAGAGCGCTTAACAGATATATCGAATTAATTCTATCACTTAGTATTCCTGTACGCATAAATAAATCTTCCAAATCACCTCTTTCGATTTTATTTATAACATCTTCCCCAAATGTATTTCTATAACTGAGTACATCACCGATTCTAAATCCTTCTTCATCGTAAAGTCCAAAATCAACACCCCACGTACTTACAGCAATTGAATCAGGAATATCTCCACGCATAACAAGTTTTTTTAGATTGTCTATCAGAAATTGATACATCTTCAGTACATCCCAATAATAGAAGCCATCAATGTTTATCATCGCATTCTTTTCCTGAGCTATTGTCTCCATTTTAAGCTCATCATTTTCATATGTTCCTAACACAAGACGATATGATGAATTCCCACAATCCAGAGCTGCCATTTTTATTTTTTTACTCATAATTAACCCCTCATCAATAATTATTGGATACGAATTTTTATTGGTTCATCCTTATATCGTTCAAGCAAATAGTATAACGCATTTTTCTTCAACGACACCTTGTCACCCAATTCATAATTTCTCCCCAGTCCTCTGTATTTAGGTAACCCCAAGCGATGATATGGAAGAAATACCAATTCTCCAACATTATCAAGTTTTTTTATAAACTCGACTGCGGCATCAGTGTTCTCCACATCATCGTTATACGGAGGAATATAAGGGTATCTTACCGATAATTCTTTATTGAAATTATCATTGATATAAGCTAAATTCTCTAAAATCAATCTATTGTCTTTCCCTGTAAGTTCTTTATGAATATCTAGATTCATGTGTTTCAAGTCGAAATATATCGCATCTATCACATCAAGAACATTCTCTATGTTTTCTCTCGGAACATATCCACAAGTCTCAATCAGAACCGGAATATCATGTTCCTTAAGAAGCAGGCTACATTCTCTGATAAAATCGCTTTGGAACAATGGTTCTCCTCCACTGAACGTCACGCCACCACCAGACATTATGAAATAATCCTTGTCTTTTAAAATTTCTTTAACCAATTCTTCACTTGTAATTTCAGTTCCCGATAGAGTCCTAGCATTGTAAAGACAATTGTCTACGCACAAACCACAACCTGTGCAAATATTTGAATCGCTTATGTATCCATAATCTTCATCAAAATGTATTGCATCATTAGGACATATATCCAAGCATTTTCCACAACCGGTACACAACGTCTCGCTGAAAACCACTTCTGTTTTGAATAGTTGGGATTCCGGATTTGCACACCATTTACACCTGAGTGCACATCCTTTTAGAAAAACCAACGTACGGATTCCATGTCCATCCTCGGTTGCATACCTCTCTATATTGAAAACAACTCCACTCTCCATACTATTACCTTCTACAATTCCAATTCAGTTCTACTGATTACATCAGCTTGAACTTCTGGCATCAATGTAGTGAACAAAGCACTGTATCCAGATACCCTAACCATCAAATCCTTAAAATCTTCAGGTCGCTCCATCGCCTCTTTATAGACATTTCCATCGACTACATTAAACTGAATATGCTGCCCGTTATTCTGGAAAAGCACCTTGATCATAGCTATTACTTTCTTTCTATTCTCAATAGTATCTAAAGCAGATTGAGTAAGTCTCATATTGAATATCGCACCCTTTTGGAACCAAATGCTCGGAAGTTTACATACTGAATTACAAGCAGCAGTCGCCCCTTCTTTTTCGGATCCGTTTGCAGGTGAAATACCATTATTTACAGCAGCTCCATCTTTTCTTCCATCCGGAGTAGCACCGATACTCTTTCCAAATGCAATATTTCCAGTAACAGGGCTTTGACTGTATGAATAACAGCATGGTACAGGTCCTTTTCCGTATTTAGAACTTTTATAGTTGTGTCTGTAACTCGAACCTATATAATCTTCCAATTTTACAACCCAATCATCAGCTCTATCATCGTCGTTACCAAATTTCGGAGCCTTATTAACCATCATCAATCGAATCTCTTCTCCAGTTGGAGTTGTTGTTTCATCTTCATAATTGCTCTTAAGCGCATGAAGAATCTGTTCCATAGTCAGTTGCTTATCATTAAAAACCATCGTATCTAAAGCTGCTAAAGAATCACCAGCACTTATTGTTCCAGCAGTAGGCCCTCCATCAACAGAGTATTTCGATCCTCCTTCGACTAGATCAAGCCCGCGTCCAATACAATCTTCAATCAATGACGATCTAAATGCATTTATATCCATCTGAATATGAAGTTCATCACTTATATGCTCTGTCGCAACTTGCAAATCCATAAAGTAAGTCAACATTTTTTTATACTCTTCAAAAACCTCGTCTGTCGATTTGCACTCGCTTATATTCTTGTCAGTTTTCTTGAAAAGAATTCCTGTCTTAGGATCAACTCCATTGTTAAGAGTAATTTCAAGAACTTTTTCCACATTCAACCATGGTCCCTTCGCTGCAAAGTCCCATTTTCCT
>DAOURC010000047.1 GCA_030625285.1 Eubacteriales bacterium | reverse complement strand
ACTGGAGCCGGCGATTCTTTTGTAGCCGGTTTGGCCTACGGTTATATGAACAAACTCAATCCGATTGATACCGTGAAATTCGCTATCAGCACCAGTCTATTGACCATTTCTCATGAAAGAACCATTCATCCCGAATTGAGTATCCAGAAGGTCAAAGAAATCATGCAATCTGTTGAATGGATCAATAGCGAATTATAGAACCAAATAATTACTTTACGGAATTCAAGATAAACTTCCTAAACTGATTTGATTCATGCTAATCTCCTCTGAATATTTCAATTTGGGACATAAAGAAATGACTGAATAGTTGAAATTCAGTCATCTTTGATCTTTACCAATCTATTTCACATATTACCATCACAGCTCTTAGTACATGTCCGAGAATTACAAATCTAAATAAATTCTAGTTTAATCCTTCGCAAGTATATTCTCACTGATTAGTTATTCTTCTGTTGATGAATACATGATTTCCATTCCGCTATATTTAATATCATAATTGATAAATAATTTCGGTGCCTCGGTATCCGTTTCATCGTATTCAGTCAAAACAGATACTCCACTTTTTTCAGCTACTCCTTCTGCTTTTACATTCCAATTGTCTGGAACTGTTATTTGTATACCTGATTTTCTTCCAGTTACACATAAGTTCATATCTTCTTCTGAAGGTAGAGCATTTGAAAGATCAATTTCTAGACCTCCGTACATCACACCATAAGATTTATCTTCAAATACTTCGTCATCAAATTTTATGCTCTTACCACTGAAAATTGCATTATCATCATTTTTGCTTTTAAAATTATTTATTTCCTTCAATAACTTTAAAGTTCCAATTGTCGCTACTCCAACAAAGACTAATCCTGCAGCATATTTGATTTGTCGTGATTTATTCATTCAAACTCCTCCTATCTCGTTTTTTATACCCTTTGTCTAGTATTATATTCTCTTTCATTAGCATCTAAATATGTTCTTAAAAAATTATATAAAGAAACAAACCCAAAACCTATTACGAAATAGCTATTACCTATTTCAATTTTATGGTCAATACCCTATGATAAGGGTAAAAACCACTCTTTTCAATTGCTTTCTGAGAAGCAATATTCTCTTTAGTAGTAGAGCATATTGCTACTAATCCTTTTTTATTAGCTAGAATTCTCATCTGCGACAATATATATGTTCCTATATTCTTATTTCTATAGATTTTAGAAACAGTCATCCCAAGATTTGCATAAGATTCACTGCTATAACTAGGTCTCATCTCGCCTGTACCAATTATTTCATTTCTAACCTTAAAGAGAATCAGTCCCTGTTCAGGTATTAATTTTTTACAATATTCGATCAACCAATCTCCGTCAATACCTACTTTGTCTTTATGATATGCTAATATTTCATCTAGATCTTCTATCTTTGCTAATTCTGCAACAATTGATTCTAAAGGCTTCTTTACTTCAATAGCTTTCATTTCAGTATATAACATAGAATTAATATCAACACCATCGTTTTTATCCAGACATAATGACAAATATCTTGGTTCGTATGTACTCACAAAAGCTTTATTGATCATTTTTCGTTTCTTAATGAACTCAAATATATTTGAAGCTTCACTCGCACACTCTTCTTTAAAAAAGAACTGCAGTAGATTATTATCAGCATCAACTACAAAATAGCCAAGTATATTTCCATTCACTATTGTATAAAAATCACCTTTTGGAATAATACCTAATTCCCACATATCGTCCATTGGAGCAATCACATTTTTATAATAACCATCTCTCATTTCCTTAATACACTCTTTATCTACTTTTTTTATACTATAAATAATACCATCTCTTCTCTTTTAATAATACATAACTAATTCTAGTTTCACTGCTTCTATAATCCATTTTAAACCGCTTAATGAACAACTCAACAATTGCTATTTTAACATGCGTAGTGAGCAACACTCTTCATCACATAGGGCAATTTACAAGATTACCTCTTCGATTTCCAATACTGTTAAGTTTCTGAACTTCATCACGATAATGAATGGCATCAGATTCTTTATTCGTACAAAATCATCATAAAGAAAATCCGAATTAAAATGATTAACTATAGTACTAAGAGCCGTTCCATGCGTGCCAATTACAACATTCTTGTTTGCATTATCAAGCAATACATTATTTAATGCATTTAAATTCCTTTGTTGTACCTCTAAAAGACATTCACCATCTGATAATCTATACTGAAAATCTTCCCATTGCCTTTTAGAAAAACTCTCAAAATCTTCAATCCAACCACTATCAACTTTTCTTTCTCTAAAATCATTAACTATTTCCACTTCAAGTTTTGCTTGATTAGCATACCCTGCTACAGTATCGAAAGCTCTTTTATAAGGACTTGAATATACTTTATGGATCTCTTTATCTAATAGATAGTCTGTTACTTTTTTACACTTTTTCAATCCTTCATCACTTAAAGGTCTTGTCAGTTCATCTGTTATTGTGAAATCCGGTTTCGAATGTCTCACAAAATATATTGTTGTCATTATATTTCCTCCAATTCTAATATAAGTAGATTAATGTCAAAAGACTATTTTGCAGCACGGAAGCATTCATTTAACCTTCCAACCAATCTAACAATAAAGTCGTTTGCCCTGCATATTGCCTTAACGCCTGCATCGTACCAAATACTTGTTCTGTACCTAACTCCTTTTCTTCTAGAGATTCAGCCTCAATCCCTAATGAACGTTTAAAACTATAATCAAGCCAACCAAGCATTCCACCAAATCCACTTGCAAGCACCATTTTCCAATTTGCCTGGCAACTTCCAACAATTACTCTGTATGCATGATATAATGCTTCAAATTTATTTTTATCCAATCCACCACTACCATTATCGGTCCAATAGTTTAATACTTCTAATAATTCCTGATGCGGATTCAAGTAACCAGCAGCTTCCCAATCGATAATATACGGATTATCATTCTTCCACATAATGTTTTTAGGGTCTAAATCTCTATGGCTAAGAACCAGTTCATCACTTAACGAACTGCAAGCTTCCTTCGAATCCTCATTCCACTTCTTTAATTCATCTGCTATTTGAATTAATTCATCAACCCACTCTGCATTTATTTCCCGACCCAATAGCAGATATTTATCCCACTCATATAATGCTGTTTCATTTATTTTCTTATGTAATCCTGGTATCACAATATCAGCTTTATGTATCTCTCCTAATAATTTTCCTATCTGGACACAGTTTTTCAAAGATATATGCTGGGAAAATATCGATTTACCATCTAACCAATTAAAAATCATATAATACTGTTTATTCAACATTAACAGTGTATTATCATTAAACTGTATAGCAGAGATAACAGGTACAATTTCTTTAAGAGCTCCTGAAATTCGCTCAGAATTAACAATATGTTCTATAGCACCATTTCTTATCATTACGGAAGGATTAAACTCTTTAACAGCATATTTATTATGTTTAGTAGTTACTTGATACACCTTATGCATTAAGCCACCTGTTACTTGTTTAGGTTCTTCAATCAATTTTTCCAAACCATATTTATCGAACAACTTCCCAATTTGACTATATGTTTCTGAGTATCCCATAGTTCACTTCCTCATTATTCTTACTGCGCTGTGAATTGACATTCTAATCTAATACACAATATAAAACACACTTATCTTAATGCACTGAGCATTTCCATTCCATAAAAAATATTTATAGATTTAATTTTGCATATCCTAATATGAATTGCTATTTCAAGTTTATTTTTTATTGTATATGCTGATCTTGTTCTTCCCATTTCGTTTTGATTCATAAAGAGCAGTGTCAGCAAGATGCAGAATTTCATTTTCAGATAACATCTCTTCAACGAAAAATATTCCTACTGATATTGTCATATCAATCTTCTCATTTCCGTGAACAAAAGGATTGTCAGCAAGAAATGAAGTAAACTCCAACATTCTTTTTTTAGCTATATCACACTCTGCAGGTAAAACAACAACAAACTCATCTCCACCAATCCTACAGAGAATATCTTCCTCCCTTAAAAATCCAAGCATGTTGTCCACTATATATTTCATCAATTCGTTCCCTACCCGATGACCATAATTATCATTGATTCTTTTATAATCGTCGAAATCAAACATTGCAAAAGAATACGGCGGTAAAATATTCTCGATAACTTCAGTTAGATAATGCTTGTTGAACACACCTGTCAAGGCATCGTGATTGGCCTTAAGATCTGCACGTTTTCTCAACTCCATCTCACGTTCCAATCTACTCCTGCTTTCTTTTATATAGAAGTATATCAACATCAGTGGAATTATTGAAAATATCGATATATATATTATCGGTGAATTCATTGAAAAGAATATCCCCTTATTATCCAAGTAAAGATTGATTCCAGAGAACAACAACAATGTAACAAATCCAACAAAAAACACTCTGCTTTCAACTTTCTTTTTATAAGAAATCCATGCCGAAATCACCCAAGTGAATATATTCAACAGCTGAGTCATATACCAAATCCCATAACCTGTCTTGAAAGCAATTATATCTTTTGAAAATACAGCAATGCCAACAATACCGATCCAACTCAAAATCCCAGTGTAAAGCGGTAATTTATTCCCCAGAATTTTATATATACTTATCCCATATAGCATAGAAATTGTCCAAAACGAAATCATGACAATCCGCTTATATGTAAAATAATCTAAAGGTAAAAAGCTGATGCTCGTATAATCCAAAGCATAAATTCCCATGAACACCATCGCAAATGCTAAAAATATATAATTACGAGTCGATGTATTAAATATAAAAATAAGAATAATCAACAAACTGAATGAAATCAGAAGAACTCCCAAACCGATATAAACTATATCTGAATTGAAAAATTGCAACCAAGTTTGATAGAAATAGCCTCTTTCAAGTTCCAAAATATAAATTGGATGCGATGTAATTCCACTCTTATAGTAAGCAAAATTCTCGATTCTCAGAGTATTATGCTCCTTTACCAATTCATCGGGAATAGGTATAAATCTCGTTCCGTTCCATATATTGGCTTTCTCTATTCCTTCCTGTCCAATGTAGTAATCATTCCAGTATACTTCATAACCATTTGAAGCCAATCTAGATATTAGCACACCAATTTTATCTTCAGTTTGGATTTCAACACTTACTTCGTGACTGCTTCTTTGATCTTCATTTGAAAGAATCAATTCACTATTGAAAGATGGTGAAAATTCGTCCCCTTGAATTGATACCAAATATTCATCTTCAGTCGGCCTTTTCCCAGAATAAAAGGCTATGACGAGACTTGTCATAAGAATGATACAGTATATAAATACGATAGCCACTGTGCTATTTTTATTTTTCATTTAATTCTCCCCGTGTAATAATTTTGTTACCGTGTCGAAATCAACTTTCTGACATTCGGACATTCTTTCAAATCTACTGAATAGCAATCATATCCACTTTAGAATTTTTTAAGGATAAAACGCTAAATAATTCAATGTGACATTTTAAATTAATTGATAAGATTACCCTTAGAAAGAAACAAGGACATGGAACTGCACGAAGTTTCCGTCTAAATAAAAAAGTACCGAATGATCTTCGGTACTTTTCTTAAATTCTATTTACAATCGCCTTTTGAATATCATGTCCCGATGGACTCTGATACAGTCTCAATCCGAAATACGGTGCAACGGCATATACGTGGTCGAAGATATCCGCTTGAATCTTCTCGTATTCAACCCACGCCGTCTTGTTTGTAAAACAGTATATTTCCAATGGTATTCCCTTGTCGCTAGCCGACCGTTGTCTAACCATTGCAGTAAAATTCTTGTTGTTGATATTTTCGTTATTCAGTATATACTCCTCAATATATGCCCTGAAAGTTCCCAGATTAGTCAAGTTCCTCATGTTGTTTCTTATCGCTGAATCTACATCATATCCCTCCACAAGGTCCAGCTTGTCTTTGAAATAATCTTTAAGAAGTTCGAATTCAGAAAGATCCAAAAGCTGTTCTTTC
>DAOURC010000120.1 GCA_030625285.1 Eubacteriales bacterium | reverse complement strand
TATGACCTAACAGAAATCTTCTTGACCTAGCTGGAATCTTTGATTCCATAGCATGTCAGATATAACGATTATGATCTAACAGGAATCTCCGATTCCGTCGTATGTCAAAGACAACGAAGCAGGAATGCTCTGATTCCATTGTTGAGACTGTAGATAGAAATCTCCGATTTCGTCATTGAGACTGAGTATTCATCTCCTAGTTAACGATTTCTAACCACCAAATCGGGAATATGTTCACTAATTATATTGCATAATATCTTATATCATTATAATATATTTCTTGAGGTGATTTTATGATTGGATTAACTTTTGAAGAAAAAATTCTAAATTATATGCCGATGCATGAATATTTAGAAAAAATATCAAATTTTCATGTATTTGATTCCTTTGAAATAAGTTTAACAGAGGATATGCTAAGTGTCTATGATTTAAAGAAACTTCAAAATTCAAACTTTATATTTAGCTTTCATATGCCTTATCAAGTTGAAAAATATCCTTTTGATCCTAAATATCTCTCAACGGATTCAAGTGAACATAAAAAAGCGAATATGAATTTTTTAGATTTCGCCAATGCTTTAAAAACATCCGATACAGCTACGTTGGTTTTGCACGGTAGTGAAAACCACAAAAAAGAAATCAATCTAAGATACCTTGATTACTTGCTTAATTATATAGAAAAAAAGCAATACAAAATTACTTTCGCCCTAGAAAATCTACATAGCGATTATAGCCTGGAAAACATTTATGAATTAGCATCAAATTTTTCAAGCCCTAATTTAAAAATATGTTATGATATACCTAATCACTATATGCTTAATAAAAATATGCTAATACCCGATAATAACATTATAAGAGAAATCGTTCACTGCCATATCCACGGTTTTAATGATAGTTCCAAACATATGGCTATCAATCAAAACTCGTATGAAATTATAAAAAGTTTATCAGACAAATTAGAGATTCCTTCATATAATTTTGAACTTTTATGGAATAACAAATACTGGCAAGATCTGAATAATTCAATTCCTTATTTAATAAACCTTACAGAGAGGAGTTAATCATTATGAGTAACAAAGCAAATATTTTAGTATATGAAAAAATGCAATCTGTCCAATACAGAATAGAAGAGATTATTAACTCTGTTAATTTATCATCTACTTCAGTTAATACAAAAACAGAATTCATGGCCGATTTTAAAAAATTGAATTATCAAATTGATTTAATTCTTTTAGATATCAGTTCAAATATGGATATTGAATTTGTAGAAAAAATTAATCAGTTGAATCCGGATATTCCCATCATTATCATTACCGACAAACAAGATAAAGATTTCTTTATCAAACTTTTGAAAGCGGGAGCGCAAGATTTTATAATCAAGCCTTTTAATGATGATACATTCACAAAAAAAATATTGAATTACCCATATGAGAATTACATAAATGATCTTACTGAAATTACTTTTGAACCGATGAAATATATAAAAGCTGAATATAGAAAAGCTGAAAAAGGAAAGTTCTCTGTTTCTATAGTTCTCTTCACTTTTCTTAAAAGCAATGAATCCGATGAAAAAAGACTGATTGATATAAGAGATAATATTTACACAGAATTTCAATCGCTTTTTTGGGATACTGATATATTTTTTAAACTAGACAGGAAATATTTTTTGGGGATTCTACCATTTTGTTCCGAAGAAAACATTCACCTGGTAGAAGCCAAAATGAATAAAAAACTGACCGATTTGTCAAGAATCAATCCCTCGATGAAATCAGTGATTCTAGATTCTGTATATACAATTTATCCTGACAATGGGTTAACTGCTGAAAAAGTACTTGGTGAATTAATTGCCCAATTACATAAAAAACACCCGAATTTAAATATTCAAATCAATTTGAAAGCATAAAGCACTTATAGAATCATTCTCCTATAAGTGCTTTTTCCATTTCTTCTTGATTCAGTTTTCTATATTCTCCATTTTTCAAGTTTTTATCAAGCTCAAGTTTCCCTATTTGTATTCTTTTTAAATATATCACTTCACATCCTACGGCTTCAAACATCCTCTTTACTTGATGAAATTTTCCCTCTTGTATTTCTAAGGTGCAGGTAGTCTCATTGATAATTTTCAATTTGGCCGGTTTTGTAAAGTAATCTCCTATATCCACTCCACTTGAAAATGTATCTATAAATTTCTCCTCAAGAGCATCGTCTACTTCCACATAATAGATTTTAGAAACCTTTTTATTCGGATGCATTAATTTATGGGAATATTGACCGTCGTTTGTAAGCAAAATCAATCCTTCAGTATCTTTGTCCAATCTTCCTATGGGAAAAAGTCTTCTTTGGTACTTTAAATCTAAAAGTTCCATTATTGTCTTTTCACCTTCAACAATGGCAGAAGATATATACCCACTCGGTTTGTTGAGCATTAGATATACCTTTTCTTCATATATGATTTCTTTTTCCAAAAGAGTGACAGTATCATTATCAGTATCCGCAATCATTCCACTTTTTTTTACTACCTCTCCATTGAGCTTGACTTTATTATACTTAAAGAAATTCTTTACTTCTTTCCTTGAATACTCCGATGAATCGCTAATCCACTTATCCATCCTGATTTTCACTACACCAACCTCCAAGCAGGAGCATATTTGTTTTTTAAAATTCCGTTTGATATTTTTCCCCATCCCAATGGATATTTATCAACACATATCAGATTCCATCCATCTTCTCCTTCTAGATGAAGAGTTTCACCTTTTAGATATTTAATCACATCACCATCATCATGCTTAAGATTAATAACGTTTTTTAAATCCTCATGCTTCAGTCCCATTGCAAAGCTCTGAGAAGGCTCAAAACGTCCTTTTTTAACATCCCCTAAGTACCAACCGTTTCTCAGTACATTTAGCCCCTTCAGCTCATTTGAATCTATTGGAGATAGGTATAACTTATCTTTATATACTCTAAAGTATCCTTTGATGTCATCGACAAGATATTCCTTCATAAATTCATTGAAAACATCAGGCGGTCGAGTAATCACTATATCTTTTTCAATATAATCCATCGAGCCGATCTTCTTGAATTTCGATAAGAAATGTCCCTCTCCATTCAACCTATGTGGTAATAGTCTAACAACTTCACTTAGTCCTATTCCGCTAGAAAATCCATTGTTTTTTTCAACATCGACAAGTTCGATTTCTGATTTTTTTAAGAAGTCCATTACTTGCTGTTCATTTTCCAGCTTGTTGAATGTACATGTTGAATAAACAAGTTCTCCTCCTGGTTTTAATGTTTCATTTGCATTTAGCAATAAATTTTTCTGCATCTTCACGTATTTATCTACTTCTTCAATAGACCAACTTCCTATCATCTTTTCATCTTTTCTAAACATTCCTTCGCCAGAGCAAGGTGCATCTACTAAAATATAATCAAAATAATCTTTAAAATGATCGGAAATTTCTTCTTCTTTGTTATTGATGATAACGGCATTTTTAATACCGTATTTTTCAACATTTCTTATTACCGCCTTCAATCGATTGAAGTTGATATCATTTGCAACGACAGTTCCGGTGTTATTGAGAAATCCGGCAATTTGTACAGTCTTTCCCCCTGGCGCAGAACATAAATCAAGCACTGAAGATTCCTCACTTGGCTTAAGCGCCGATATCGGAGCCATGGCTGTCGGTTCTTGCACATAATATAAACCGGCGTAATAATATGGGTGTTTGGTTATATCATCGTTTCCCTTATAATAAAAACCGTCTGTGGTCCATGGTATTTTTTCCAGTTCATATGGGAATATTTTAATGAATTCCTCTGATGAAATTTTTAAAGAATTCACTCTCAATCC
>DAOURC010000145.1 GCA_030625285.1 Eubacteriales bacterium | reverse complement strand
AAATTCTTGAATGGTCAGGATTTTCATAGTTTTTGACAACGGCATTCAATATATTTCCATTGTAAAGATAAGTCAATGTATCTGGTATTACGTTCAAGGCAGATTGTCCATAATAAGCACCGTAGAATGGAAAAAACGTTTTCTTTTCATAGTCTTGCACTACGATTTCAAATTTCATGGCATCTGATAATTGTTCAATTACTCTAAATATATTTTCTTGCTTCCAATGGGGATCCGTTAAATAATAATCTTCTAAAGAAAGCACCTCTTTTATGTCGATATATGTCATGTCTTTTAAACCACTCATCAAAAGTTTTTCTAATTTTTCATAGTCGATTTTCAATATATCTTCTTTCAGATAATAATTTTTATCTGGAATGATAGAAATATATACATTACTATTCTCTAAGTATTCGTTGCAAATTTGATTAATGTAATCACTTAGATGCTCAACACTCTTCTCGTTAAGAGGATATTCTATTTTAAAGACCCCATCATCAGTTACGACTATGTTGTTATTATCCGTTTTATTGAATATCTCAAATTCAAATATTGCTTTAATACTTCTAAATCGATCTCTAAATATAAACTGATCTAAAGCAACTTCATCAAAATCTTCAATAAATTGTCCTGATAAGAAGTCTTTTAAATCAAAATCATCAAATTGCTTTAAAGGTCTTCTTTCTGCAAAAGAAACTTCTAAAACAGGACTGATGATATTTAAAATTGATATAGATATTAAAAATATCATAAATGTTATGGAAATAATTTTATTCTTCATTTTTAAAACCTAAAATACAAAAATGGATTAAATGAAGCATCCACCAAGTACCCTGTTATAATTAAAATTAGTGCAATATAGGTAAGCGGTTCTGCTATATTAATGAAATTATGATTACTTAATCTCAAGTAACACTTTTTAACAAAAGGTGTTGCGCCGACAATTGAAATAATGATGATTGTACTGTAACTTTTCAAATAATATAGCGATTCTTGGTTCACAACTGGAATATCCAATAAGCCGAACATTCCTTTTAAATAAATCGCAATATCTATAAGGCTTTCATTATTAAAAATCACAAAACTAATCAGTACTACAAATAATACATATGCATGTTGAAATATTGAAGGTACTCTCTCTAGTATTTTCCTTAGGTAAAGTTTTTCAAAAAATAGAATCATTCCAAAATATAGACCCCATATGACAAAATTCCAACTTGCGCCATGCCAAAAACCGGTTAGAAACCAAACAATAAATATATTTCTAATCCATTTCAGCTTACTTCCTCTATTCCCGCCTAACGGTACATATACATAGTCTTTAAACCAACTGCCTAAAGAGATATGCCATCGGCTCCAAAACTCTGAAATGCTTTTAGAAACATAAGGATAATTGAAATTTTCTAGAAAGTGAAAACCAAATATTCGTCCAAGACCTATAGCCATATCACTATATCCCGAAAAATCAAAGTAAATTTGTATAGAAAATGAAATTGCTCCAATCCAATAAAACAATACCGACATGTTGTTTGCACCTGTCGCAATGACACTCAGTTCACCCAAAGCATTGGCAATAAGTACTTTCTTGCAAAGTCCAACAACAAATCGTTTAATTCCGTATGCAAAATTATCATAGGAATGTTCTCTATTATTTATTTCTTCTGCTATGGTTTTGTATCTGACAATCGGTCCAGCAATAAGCTGGGGAAATAATGCAATATAGGTCCCCAGGCCAAATATACTTTTCTGTGCTCTTGCTTCGCCTCTATAAACATCGATGGTATAACTCATCGTTTGGAATGTAAAAAAGCTGATACCAATAGGCAATGATAATCCTAATAATTCAAAGTCTGTTTGAAGCAATATATTGATGTTTTCTATAAAGAAATCATAATATTTAAAAAATCCCAATATAGAAACATTGATGACAATAGATGAAACCAATGCTATTTTCGCGAGTTTTTGTCCTCTATATTTTTCAATCAGCAAACTATGAACAAAATCTACAATGGTCGAAAAAATGAGTATACTCGTATAAATCGGCTCACCGAAGAAGTAAAACAAGAGACTGCTGACCAATAGCACCATATTTTTATATCTCTTTGGTGATAGAAAATATAAAATAAACACTAAAGGTAAAAAATAATAAATAAAACTAATACTCGAAAACAGCATCGTTACCTCTTATTCTGCCAAGTTTAAGAAACTTTCATGAAAAGCTTCTGCTTCTTGATCCATAATCAGAACAACTAAATTTCCAATGTTTTCGACAATAACTTCATCTTCTTCTACACCAACACAAATCCATTTCCTAGGATCGATATTTGTTTTGATCGTGTTCATCAGTACTTCTATATCGATATCTTCTTCAACTCTAAGCAACACCACTGAATGAGCCAGAGATGAAATCATCGGTTCTGAAGCTAATCCTTCTGCAAAAGTTATTTCATCCGTACCTAAGAAATAAGCAATGTTATCGCCTTCGACGACTGTATACATGGTTTTTGGCAATTCAAGTTCAACACCACCATACAATTTTTCCATTATTTCCTCTAATGTACCTTCTACAGATGGTTCCTTTTCAACTTCTACATCACCATCAGCTATTTCCTGATTGTTTGAACATCCTATAGCTCCTACTGCCAATAATCCTACCAATAATAATAATAATATTCTTTTCATTTTATTCTCCTTTTTAATTCATTTTTTTCTTACCTCACGTTTGACGCCATAATAATCAAATAAGTTCCAAAACAAATGAAAAAAAATAAAAAAAACTCTTCAAAACTGAAAAGTCTTAAAGAGTCTAGTTCAATATTTCAATTATTGCTTTCTCTACTTCTACAGCGCTTGGTAATTCAAGAAGTTTTTCAACAACCTCTATCATACCTTTTCTCGAATTTTTGCTAATCACATCTCTTGTTCGTAAAATTGAAGATGAACTAGTGCTGAATTCATCTAGACCCATTCCCAAAAGAACAGGTATCAATCTCGGTTCTCCAGCAACCTGACCACACATGCCTACTGTAATCCCATTTTTATGTCCATTATCAATAATTATTTTTATCAATCTAAGTAGTGCTGGGTGATAAGAAGTATAAAGAGAACTGATAGCATCATTCATTCTGTCTACTGCATAAGTGTACTGCATAAGGTCGTTGGTCCCTATACTGAAAAAATCTACTTCTTTAGCCAATAAATCCGAAATAATTGCTGCTGCTGGTATTTCAATCATTATCCCTACTTCTATATTCTCATTGAAAGCAATATCAACACTTCGTAATTCTTCTTTAGCTTGCTCTAGAATATCTTTAGCTTCAAGCAATTCTTCCATTGAAGAAATCATTGGAAACATGATTTTAACATTTCCATAATTACCGGCCCTTAAAAGAGCACGTAATTGAACCTTGAATATTTCCACTTCTTTTAAACAAAACCTTATTGCCCTATAACCTAGGAAGGGATTCATTTCCTCCGGCATCTCAAAATACGATATATCTTTATCTCCGCCAACATCCAAGGTTCTAATTACAACC
>DAOURC010000059.1 GCA_030625285.1 Eubacteriales bacterium | reverse complement strand
CTATGCTTTATATTGGTACTATGAACAATGCGATGATGGTAAGCAACTTTGCTGGAGAAAATATTGTCGACATGAATAGTGTTTTGGAATTTGTTATAGATAAACTGAAAAGATAGATGAAAGAACTGGCTGAAAAGTCAGTTCTTTTGCGTTGTTGACATATTATCGAAAGAGAAATATAATATTACTATAATAATAATGATTATGATAATAATTAATACGATAATATATAGCGGAGGTGCTTTAATGTTTATTGGAAGAGAATACGAATTAAATGAATTAGATAAATTTTATAATAGAGAGCAATTTCAATTTGTTACCTTGTATGGTAGAAGGCGTGTTGGGAAAACGTATTTGATAAAAGAATTCATAGAGAACAAAAAAGCAATTTTCTTTTCAGCCGAAGAAAGCACAGATTATATAAATTTAAGAAGAATTTCAAGTCAATTAAATGAATTTATGAATTTTGGAGTAAATGCAGTGTATCAGTCGTGGGAAGATATTTTTAATACTTTAGCTGACATTTCCAAGAAAGAAAGAATTATTCTAGTTCTTGATGAATTTCCATATTTACAGAATGCTAACAATGGATTTATGTCAATATTGCAACACTCGATTGATCACAGATTAATGAATACAAAAGCGATGATAATTGCTTCAGGATCTTCAATAAGCTTTATGGAAAATGAAATGATATCACATAAAAGCCCATTATATGGACGCGTAACCGGTCAAATGTTTCTCAAACCATTTGATTATTATGATGCTTCCATGTTTTTTAATAATTATAGTTGTGAAGAAAAAATTGAAGCGTATTGTATACTTGGAGGAATTCCACAGTATTTAAAGAAGTTTGATGACAAAAAAAATATTAAAGCAAATATTATTGAATATATTTTAAATGCAAACGAAGAATTATTTGAAGTTCCGATGAATACTCTTAAACAAGAATTAAGAAATCCTGCAGTCTATAATTCTATAATTGAAGCTATTGCAAGTGGGTCATCGCGATTAAATGAAATTTCAACAAAAATAGGGGTTCCGGCAACAACTGCATTGAAATATATGGATACTCTGATGAGACTGCATATCATTAAAAGGGAAGTTCCAATATTGTCAGATACAAAGAAAAAAACGATATATTCTATTAATGATCATTTGTTTAGGTTTGTTCACGCGTATGCGTACAGGTATAGAAGTTTAATTGAAATGGGTATGGGAGAAGCTGTATTTGAAAAAAACATTAAAAATGACTATTATAAATATATTGGATTAAGTTTTGAAAGAGTTTGCTTGGAATATTTGATAAGGGAAAATAAAGAATTGAAACTACCTTTTCTTGTCGAGAAATTCGGAAGATGGTGGGGAGGTAATCCAGCGACAAAAAAAGAAGAAGAAATTGATATTGTCGGGATTGATAAAAATAACGGACTCTATGTTGAATGTAAATATAGAAATGAAAAATTTAAATTGAGCCAATTAAAGGAATTGATGCAAAAGAGTAATCTCGTTCATAGAACTAACAAGTACTATTATATATTTTCAAAAAGTGGATTCAGTAAAGAGTTGATGGATTATACAACGCAAGTGAACAATGTGAAATTGATAACTCCAAGAGATTTATTTAAAATTTGACAGCATGCTATATTCCAGCTAGATGAAAAAAACAACATAGTTCCTGTGGGAATGATTTAAGAAACTTCTAAAATAGAGGTTTCTTTTTTTTGTCACATGCTTGTAACAAATAGATACTATCATGATAGTAATATATTTTGGAGGCGATGATGTAAATGAAAAAGAAGATTATATATAGTGCTTTATTAATAGCGGTTATTTCTATTTACCCTTTATATAATTATTTCAGTGTAGCTGAAGGTGAAGAGATTGTAGAAAAAATAACAGAAGTCAAGGTAAGAAAAGACGATTTAAGGATTACTCAATTGGCGGATGGAAATCTAATTATTCCTAGTATTGATGTATTAAGCGGTTATGATGGAGTCGTAACAGAGATGAATTATAAAATAGGAAATTATGTTGAAAAAGGCGATCTTATTGCCAGGTTGATTCCGGTAGACGATTTAACTGAAAAATGGCAACAGGAAGCAACAGATTATCAAAGAAAATTATTAAACTTCGATGGCGATATACAGGATAAAAGAATTGCGATTGAAAAACTTGAAAGCAATTTGGAATTAGAAGAAAAGACATATGAGCTGATGAACGAGTATCCTGATATGTATTCACTCAATGAAAAGAAAAACCAAGAAACCGTAATAGGAGAGATAAAGAGCGATTTGAACTTTGCTCAAAAAGACTTAACAGCGCTATATAATGAGTATAATATTGCGAAAAACGAGTATGAAAGTGCCAAAGAGGAATATGAGATGTCAACTGATGTTGAGATTTTAGCTGTTCAGTCAGGTACTATTCTATCTATGAATTATGATATAGGAAGTGAAGTGAAGGCAAATAATACATTTGCTTCTATAGGCAATAAGGAAAGTGCTTATGTAATTGCTGAGGTACTTGAGCTTGATATGGGTCTTGTTGAAGAAGGACAAAGAGTGATATTGAATTTCGAGATTGACTTTGGCAAGGAATATTCGGGAACAGTTGAGTATATCAGTCCTTTAGGAAAATCGGACAATAATGGAATAATTTCTTATGAAGTGAAAATTGCGGTGGATGATCAGTTGAATAAAACACTTGATGGTTTAAGTGCCTTGGTAGAGTTTGTAATCAAGGAAAAATCAGATGTTGTTATCATACCAAATAGCGCAGTTAAAATAGTAGAAGGTAAGCAACAAGTTGAAGTTGAAACTGAAAACGGCAGTGAAATTAGAGAAATCATCACTGGTTTTACTGATGGAATAAGCACAGAGGTTATAACGGGCTTAACCGAAGGTGAAACAATATTCATAAGAACGATAAAGTAGGTGATGAGAGATGAGAATAGAAGAACTGATCCGTCTTATATTTGTAAATATAAAAGCTAATAAATTCAGGGTGTTTTTAACTATGCTCGGCATCATTGTTGGTGCTGCGACTATAATCATGGTAGTAGGAATCGGTAAAGCATCGCAAGAGGCGGTTGAAGATCAATTTGCCCTTTTAAATGTTGGAACTCTATATATTCAAACAGCACCTGGTTCTGGTAGCAGCTTCAAACTGGGAATTGATGATATGGAAATGATAGTTGAGAAGTCGGAATACATTGCCGATGCAACAATAACTGTGGCCACGAGAGAAAATATGGCATCTCCTTATGGAAGCTATGATGGATCGGTAAATGGAGTGACAGACAACTTTGATGATTTAAACAATCTCAGTATGCTTGCTGGTAATTTTATTGAACCTGGAGATAACGAAAGCAGAAGAAGGGTTGTTGTGTTAGGACAAAATGTTGCTGAAGCGATATATGAAGATGCATATTCAGCTTTAGGTCAGCAGGTTACAATTTCAGGGAGAAAATATGAAGTTGTAGGCGTCATAGATAGAATAGGAGACGCTGTGCAGGGGATTTCTGTAGATGATAGCGGATTCATGCCGTATGAAACAGTCGTTAATTATATTCTAGGATCGAGTTCAAAACCTAGAATAATTGCTGTTGCAAATAATATCGATTCAGTTGCTCCTGCTATAATCGAGATTGAAAATATATTTATGGATGAATACAGAAGCACTGGTGGAGCGGACATAGCTATCAGGGATGCAGGAAGTAAATTGGTTGCAGCTCAAGATTCAGCAAAAACAATGTCTGTTCTATTAATCTCCATTGCAGTGATTACTTTGATTGTCGGTGGAATTGGAATTATGAATGTACTCTTTGTTTCTGTAAAAGAGAGAACAAAAGAGATTGGAATTCTAAAAGCTTTAGGAGCGAAAAAAAGCGATATTCTTTTAGAGTTTTTACTTGAGTCGATTAT
The DNA here is from genome assembly GCA_030625285.1 of Eubacteriales bacterium. Taxonomy (GTDB): domain Bacteria; phylum Bacillota; class Clostridia; order Peptostreptococcales; family Acidaminobacteraceae; genus DAOURC01. The sequence goes on along the minus strand of DAOURC010000059.1, from coordinate 1,602 downwards.
AATCAGTGGAATGGGTGGCATTGTAGGAATTGCATTTAGTTTTATTTTAACACCGTTCATTGAATATTTAGAAGTCTCTGTATCCCCAAGTATCAACGGATATATAGTAGCTTTCGTATTTTCTGTAGTAACTGGAACCTTTTTTGGTTATTACCCAGCTACAAGAGCGGCGCAGCTTAAACCGATAGATGCACTTAGATATGAATAGGAGGTATTTCAATGAAAAAAATGAGTTTTTTTATAATATTGATAGTAGTGGTTGCAAGTATGGCATCGGGTTGTGGATCTGAAGATCTAACAGAGAATACTGCAAATGAAATAGTAGAAGAAGAAAGCAGCGGAGAAAAAGTATTTCTGGATAGAAAAGCAGAAGTATATGGCGTTGTTCAGACTATAATAGGTAATGAGCTGACTATCAATCTGATGGCGACTGCCAATGCGGGTTCTGGCGAAACGAATCCTGAAGGGGCGGAATTTACTGAAGAAGAAAAAGCGGCAAAACAAGCCGAAAGGCAAGCTTCGGGAGGAAATGGCGGTGGAGTGGGAGCTGCTAAGGAAATAGCTCTCTCGGGAGAAACGTTAGAACTGATAATTCCGGTTGGAACACCTGTATACATGGGAGGAACTACGACTTCTGAACCTGTTGAAATTGAAATTGCTGATATAATGAAAGATTCAGTAATAAAAGTTTGGTTGATCGATGGAGGTGAAGGGGAAGTGAACTTGGCAGAATTTGTGCAAGTCATCACCCGCTAAGTATGAGTGAATATGTAATACAAATGAAGGATTTGAGGAAATCTTATTATATGGGAAAGAGTGAACTCGAAGTATTGAAGGGGATAGATTTCTCGGTTGAAAAGGGAGAGTTTGTCGCTATTTTGGGACCGTCCGGCTCGGGGAAATCTACAATGATGAATATAATCGGATTGATAGATGATAAGACAAAGGGAGAGTATTTATTAGATGACGTAAGCGTTGAAAAGTTTAGTGAGGATCAGATGGCGAAACTTAGAAATGATAAAATAGGGTTTGTATTTCAAAAGTTTAATTTGCTGGGCAGGTATACAGCTCTTCATAATGTAGAAATGCCACTTATTTTAAGAGGTTATTCAAAGTCTGATGCTACTGAGAAAGCTAAAGAAATGTTGGCAAGCGTCGGTCTTGAAGATAGAATTATGCATAAACCCATCGAATTGAGTGTGGGTCAGCAACAAAGAGTTGCCATTGCAAGGGCGTTGGTTGGTGATCCTGAGCTGATTTTAGCGGACGAGCCTACAGGCAATCTGGATTCATCTAGTGGTGAAGAAATAATGGATATATTGATAGATTTAAATGAAAAAGGCAATACTATCGTAATGATAACTCATGAGAGAGAAATTGCAGAAAAAGCATCGAGGATTATACATATAAGAGATGGAGTAGTAATAGAAGATGAATAACCTGATGTGAATATATGAGAAGGACATGGTGAAAAAACTAGTTGAACGTCGTTAAGTGATGATAGTAGCTAGTTTTTTTGTTGCAACTTATAAATGTAGGTTATAATAATACGTGAGAAGAGGAGGTATAAAATGTTAGTTGGAGCAATTGAAGCAGGTGGAA
>DAOURC010000070.1 GCA_030625285.1 Eubacteriales bacterium | reverse complement strand
ATACCTCATCATCCAACAAAGGGACGATGAAGTATCGCGGTACCACCCAAATTTCAGCTATATAGCTGACTCTCAAAAAGCTATAACGCGCAACCGTTTAAACCTACTACTATTTCAGTCTAAAGTCTCAAAAGCTACTTTCGATAAATACTACCTTGGAAATCTTTCAGCCATCTGGATTTCTTCTCTTGAAAGGGTTATTTATTTACTCCTCTTTATCATCGACGATTTTTTAAATTATATCATCTATAGTGAATTTGTCAATATCATCTAATGATGGTCATACGGCTTCTTCTATCGAGATACATTATAAGGTCAGAAACCATATTTTGAAAAGTGAAATTATAAACCTTCCAATCATATTCAAAATTGATATAGATATGCCTTTTTATTGACATAGTCGGCAAAAAAGGATCTCCTGAGTTATCAATTTCATCTTCATAAATACAAAGTTTCGTGATTTTCCCATATCCTTTTTGCATGGTTAATAAACTGATGCCTTCTTTTACATCTTCCTTTTGTATATCAGCGTAAAAACTATATTTACCTATAGTCCCTTCGATTAATCCAAATTGTTTATTTACCTGATCTATTATTATATCATAACCCATATTAACATCTCCATAATAATCCTCTTATTAAAAGTTTAATACGGATTCAGATAAAAGTAAAACTAATAATCCCGAATCGATAAATTTCCAACCCCCGTATTAATATCAATATAATAATAAAAATCACTTGAATAATCGTCAGAGTAATAGTAATCGCCGTCTTTTTTATAATATGAATCGCCAATGAAATCAATATCTTTTATGCCGCCGTCATATTTCAATTTAACACTCATATCTTCAGGTATATATATATCAATGTCTGACACTCCTGAATCTATCGATATCGAAGCATTTTCATTTATATCATCTAGATATAGCTCTAACTGTCCCGCTCCTATATCGATATCTAAATCGTCAAATGCAATATCTCGCATATCGAGTTTTGCATCCATAGCTCCCATATCTATATCTACATCCCATGAAACGTTTTCATTTAGCTTAATGTTATATTCATACCCATCATTTCCGAATGTTCTCTGATTTATGATATTATTATTAATTGTTTCATATACGATTATTCGCCTGTTATTTGAAATGCTGTCTTTTGCTGTGGTTATTTTTTTTGGAAAATTCGATTCGATTAAATAATCATGCCCAGATGAAATATCCAATCGCCCCGCTCCCAACTTCAATCTCAGCTCTCCATCTTTTATATCAGACTCATATTCAATTATGTGCTCTTGCCTTTCAATATTGTAGCTGACAGATCTTCCGAACACTTTGAAACCATTCTCGAAATAATAAGAATTCAGCACTACTATCACAATAAACAAAGTCCATGTCAACGCCTTTACCCATGTCGTTTTTTTAAATATTATATTTATTCCGACAACAACAAATATAAGCGGCCATAAATTAACGACTGACCAAAACAATCTAAAATCTATAAAGTCAAACTTATACGCAATCAGAAAAAGACCAACTACTATAAAGGCAATTCCCATGCCGGTGCTTCTATTATTCTTTTCCCTCATAATTTATCCTCTTTTCTTCGCTATCAGATATACTCCAAAAATAACAAGTAATCCCGGCCAGAATAATTCCCACATGAAATCAATATTTAACCACCACAATATCTTATTAGCGATAAACATCATTCCCACCACAATAAAAATCAATCCTACAAGATTATTGTTTTTATTTTTATTTTCTTTTATTATCTCTCTTTTTTCGTGTGTTGTTTCTTCTTCGTCATCCGCAACTTCATTCTCTTCTTCGTATTCATCTCCAACTCCATCTTCATCTTTATATCTAGGCTCTTCAGGGATAATGAAAATACATAAAACATATGCTAAAATTCCCGTTCCAGCAAATAAAATCGTCACTGCCCAAAGCAATCTAACAATCGTTGCATCGATATCAAGATATTCAGCAATACCTCCACAAACACCTGAAATCACTTTATTATCTCTTGAACGATATAATCTCTTCTCCATCTAACTTCCTCCTTAATTATTATTGCGGTTGATTTGGAATAATCAACGCCGCAAGTATATATCCGATTATGCCGATACCGAAACACCATGTTAAACCTACCGCCAACCTCACCAATGTAGGATCGATTCCAAAATACTCTCCAATACCGCCGCACACTCCAAATATCATCTTATTATCTTGCGATTTATATAATTTCTTTTCCATAACTTCCCCCCCACTGATTTACTTTTCATATATAACATATCACACACTACCTTGTTTTGCAAGGTACTAATTAAAAAAATATATCGGAAATATAAACCGTCTATATTTTCAATATATTCATAACAACTCGGTAAGCGATCATTATCCCTGCACTAGCTGGAACAAACGGCAAACTCCCCGGTTTTCTTTTATCCTCTATCAAGTTGTAAGCATCACAATTTCTAGTGGGTTTTTCTCTAGAAAAGACAACCTCCAATTCATTTATATTTCTATTTTTTAATTCTTTTCTCATAATTCTAGCTAGTGGATCAGTATCCGTTTTATAGATATCAGTTATTTCAAGCAACCTCGGATCTAACTTGTTCCCTGTTCCCATACTTGAAATAATTGGAGTATCATTATCTTTGCAATACTCTATCAATGCAATTTTAGCACTTACCTGATCAATGGCATCTACAACATAATCCAATTTTTTATCCAAAATCATCGGTATATTATCGCTTGTAAGTTTCTCATTTATGATTTCCACTTCAATGTCAGCATTGATATCTTTTAGTCTCTTAGCCATCACCTTGGTTTTATCTTGTTCCAGAGTTGAATCAAGAGCGATTATTTGACGATTTTTATTAGTTATATCTACAACATCGTAATCCACAATAATCAAATGTCCTATTCCAGATCTAGCTAAGCTTTCAATAACGTATCCGCCTACTCCGCCTACTCCACACACCATCACTTTTTTATTTTTAAGTTCTTCAATTTGACTTGTTTTCAATACAAGATAACTTCTTTCAAACATAGTTTATCTAAACCCCTCTTATTCTTACAAAGGTATCATAGTAAGCGGCTTGATCGCCAATGTCGCTATAATCATCAATTGTAAGTATATTTACGCTGCCGCTTTTTTGCCAATATCCTTCGTGTATCAAGACAATTTCATCTGAAATTTCAACAACCTCAGGTTTTCCAACCAACTCTCCATTTATTGATTCTACAAGCACCAAATCTCTTTTAACCAAACTTTTAAAGTTGTTTTCACTCATATAAACAATCGGTTTTCCATCATAGTTTTTAAATCCTTGAGAATGCATCGAGTCTTTTGGTTTCGGAGTGATAAGCCTCAAAGGATATTCCATTGATTTCTTTGGAAGTTTATATTTGATCGATAGATTCCCATTATTATCTACAAAGGAAAAGTTAAGTAAATCGTCATATTGTTTTTTGTTTTTTAAATTTAATTTTTTTTTGTTTATAAATTCATCATACGTCAATTTATATTCTTTCAAGACATCTCTTAGTGCATATTTTAGGTATTCCTCTTTGGATATCATGGGATAAGCATTTAATTTCATTCTTCTTGCAAAGGATTGAAAAAGTTCATATTCTCCTTTAATACCGCTATTTTCTATAACTTTCTCTGAATATTGAAGATAGGGACTATACATGGAAGTATAAAACACGTCGTCCTCTTCGAAAACGCTTGTAGCGGGAAAAACAAGATCGCATCGCTCCATGGTGTCGGTCATGAACAAATCGATACCTACCTTGAATTCGACCTTTTCAACTGCTTTTTCTACTAAATTCAAATTCGGCAATTGAACAAGCGGATTTGATTTTGTAATAAAAAGCATTTTAATATCGTTTTCTAAAATATACTGCCCCATTTTTGATTTAACGAAAGTTTCATTGAATGAAATCAATTCTTCACTGTCTTCCAAATACGAATGAATTTTCTTGGAAAAACCTCTATTGGCGTAATTGATTCCACAACCAGCTTCACCATAATTTCTAGTGATGAAACCAAGAGCGTTGATGCTCTTTACTGTATTTCCACCATTTTTGTATCTTTGCAATCCATAACCGATATATATAATTATCTTTTTATTCATAAATTCCAGAGCCAGATTTTCTATTGTTTCAATATCTATACCCGTCAAATTAGATATTTCTTCAATATCGAGTTTATCAAGTTCTTCTAGAAATTTACCTAAACCGGTAGATTTGTCTTTTATCGATTCAATATCCAAGCTATTACCATCAACTAATGATTTTATCATACCCAAAGCTAATAAATTGTCGGTATCTGGTTTAATTGCAATATACATATCTGATATTTTCTTGCTCGCAGTCGCTATAGGATCGATCAATATGACTCTAGCGCCTCCTTTTTTAGCTTTTACAATTTTATCGGCCAAATGAATATTGGTTTCAACGGGATTTCGTCCCCACAAAACAATGATGTCGGAGTTTTCCATTTCCTCAGATTCTGTACTTATCACATCTTCAAATGTGTCTTTTGTAGCTCGCATGCCGGCAGACCAGCAAAGACTTCCCCGAGGTTTTACAACTCCGCCTAAATGATTGAAGAACAGTTCATCGACTTCTTTGCTTATACCTGTATAGCCAGAATCGTTATAATGAATAATTGATTTCAAATCATATTTTTGTAAATGCTCGACAACCAAATTTTCAGCTTCTTCATAAGAAATTCCAATCCACTTATCATTGATCTTTTTCATGGGAGATTTTATCCTATCTGCGTCATCATGTCTTTTTAAATGATCTCTTCCCTTTTGGCAGATAAATCCCCTGGTCATAGGATGATTACCGTTGCCCATTAATTTGACAATTTGATTGTTTTTAACATGCACATCTATCATACAAAGATCATAACAATCCAAAGGACATGTTATTGTTTTAATTTTTTCCATAAACTCACCTTTTTCTATGTTTATTATAACAAAGTTATTGGTATAAATTA
>DAOURC010000087.1 GCA_030625285.1 Eubacteriales bacterium | reverse complement strand
ATACCACTCGTTATGGGATTGATATATATAATGAGTTTAAATTAGGAGATTTGCTTGATTCGTTGAATTCAATAGAAGATTTGAAGTGGATTAGAATACAATATATGTATCCGGATGTTATTGACGAGGATCTTATTTTATCTATTAAACGCAATTAAAAGGTGGTCTCTTACTTTGACATTCCGATTCAGCATAGTTCTAATAGAATATTGAAATTAATGAATCGTCATACTACAAGAGAAGATATAATAGCTGTTTTGAATTTAATTAAAATGCATATTCCAGATGCTGTGATTAGAACTACACTTATTGTAGGATTTCCTGGCGAGACAGATGAGGACTTCAATGATTTAATCGAATTCATTACAGAGAATCCTTTTAATAGACTAGGAGCTTTCAAATATTCTGATGAAGAAAATACTCCTGCTTTTAATTTGCCTTCAAAGATAGATGAAGATAAAAAAGAACAAAGATATAATGCGCTTATGTCTGTACAACTTGATATATCAAACAAAATGATGATAAATTTTGTTGATAAGACTCTTCCTGTAATTATTGATGAAGTTATAGAAGGAGAACCTATATATATGGGGAGAACTGAATATGATACACCAGAAGTAGATGGGGTTGTATATGTACACACAAGTGAAAAATTGAAAATCGGAAATATATACAATGTGCATATAAATGACAGCCTTGAATATGATTTGATAGGAGAGATATAAATGAATATACCAAATATTTTAACTTTAATAAGAATTCTTATGGTTCCGTTTTTGCTTATTTTTATGTTGGTGGATTCTATGCAAAATTTTGTCGTTGCATTGATAATTTTTTCGCTTGCATCTTTTACTGATTTTTTAGATGGATACATAGCTAGAAAGTATAATTTGATTACAAAACTAGGTAAATTAATCGATCCATTGGCAGACAAGATTTTGACAATTTCTGCATTTGTGGCATTAGTGCATTTAAACCTGATTAATCCATGGATTGTAATAGCAATCATAAGTAGGGAATTTATCGTCAGCGGATTTAGAACCGTGGCGGCTTCAGAAGGAAGAGTGATTGCGGCAAGTTATTGGGGAAAATTGAAAACTAATTTTCAAATGTTTACGATAATCGTCATATTGCTTTCTCCTTATTTTGATATTATAAATAATTATTCGATAGATAATATTTTGGCGTGGATAACATTGGCATTGACAATAATATCTGCAGTCGATTATATTGTCAAGAATATCGAAGTCTTGAAGGAGTAATTAATGAAAGCTGCAATATTAACTATAGGAAATGAATTGTTATCTGGCAAAACTCTTAATACAAATAGTCAATTTTTATCCATTCAATTGAATAGTTTGGGATTTGAGGTTGTTAAGCATTTAACCATTGAAGATGATGAAACGAATATTATAAAAACAATCGGCGAATTGACGGATGAAGTTGACCTGATAGTTACAACTGGTGGGTTGGGACCTACTTATGATGATATAACTATCTCTTCAATAGCAAAATCGTTAAATTGTGAAATGATATTTTTTGAGAATGTTATGAAAGACATTAAAGAAAAATTCTCAAAATACAATAGCAAAATGGGACAAAACAATATATCGCAGGCGTATTTTCCAAAAAAATCAATAATCTTGAAAAACAGATATGGAACTGCAGCGGGAATGTTTTTAGAACACGAAAAAGTATCTGTCGTTTCATTGCCGGGACCTCCAAATGAAAATACTCCAATGTTCAATGAATTTGCTATGCCTTTGATACAAAATATGGGTAATGGTAAAATCATCATCAAAGATATTGTGATATTCGGTGTTGGAGAATCGAATGTCGAGGAAATTTTAAATGAAGAAATTGAAATAGATAAAGAAATTAGAATAGCCACTTATATAAAACCTAGATATGTAGTCATTAGGTTGACTTCGAAAGATGGTTCAACCATTGAAAAAATTTCGAAGTTGATTGTTAAAATATTTGGCAACAAAGTTGTCGGTTTTGACGATATAAATTTAGAAAAAAATGTGGTTGAATTATTGAAAAACAAACATTTCAAGTTATCTTTGGCTGAGAGCTGCACCGGTGGAATGATTTCATCCATGATAGTAAATATTCCCGGTTCCTCTGAAATTCTAGAACGTTCTATTGTTACGTATAGTAATAGGGCCAAGGTTGATGAACTGAATGTTTCTACACAATCACTTGAAGCATACGGAGCAGTCAGTGAGACGGTTGCAAGAGAAATGGTCGAAGGTCTATACAGTAAAACCAAATCGGATATTTGTGTTTCAATTACCGGTATAGCCGGACCGGATGGTGGAACAAAAGATAAACCTGTCGGGTTGACATATATTGCAATAAAATCTTCAAAGGGAACCGTAGTTGAAAAATACAATTTTTTTGGTGATCGGAATACCACTAGACATAAAGCGGCATTGTATGCTTTAAATTTAATCCGATTGGAATTAATTGAATAATCTATTGTAATACAGTGAAAATTTAGGTATACTTATAAAGAACAAACGTTCGAGAATGAAAGGTGGTAAATATGAAAGATAAAGCTAAGGCACTTGATAGTGTGCTTTCTCAGATTGAAAAACAATTTGGTAAAGGATCTATAATGAGAATGGGAGACGAAGGTCCTATTGCAAAGATAGAATGTATTCCTACGGGTTCGTTGGAGATGGATATCGCTTTGGGAATCGGTGGAATTCCAAGAGGAAGAATAACAGAGATATATGGACCTGAGGCTTCTGGGAAAACTACAGTCACCTTACATATTATTGCGGAAGCACAAAAAAAAGGCGGCATTGCTGCTTTTATAGATGCTGAGCATGCGCTGGATCCTTCATATGCTAAAAATATTGGAGTGGATATTGATAATTTGATTTTATCTCAACCGGATACTGGCGAGCAAGCTTTAGAGATCGTAGATGCCCTTGTTAGAAGTAATGCATTAGATGTTATTGTTATAGACTCGGTAGCTGCATTAGTACCTAAAGCAGAAATCTCTGGTGAGATGGGAGATTCTCATGTAGGCTTACAAGCGCGATTGATGTCTCAAGCGCTTAGAAAACTTACTGCGATTATAAATAGATCTAATACTTCTGTAATTTTTATAAATCAGTTGAGAATGAAAATTGGAGTTATGTTTGGCAATCCTGAAACTACAACAGGTGGAAATGCCTTGAAATTTTATTCTACAGTCCGATTGGATGTTAGAAGAATTGATAGCATTAAAAAAGATAATGATATCATCGGCAATAGAACAAGAGTGAAAGTTGTTAAAAACAAGGTTGCTTCTCCTTTTAAGAAAGCTGAATTCGATATTATGTACGGAGAAGGGATTTCAAAATCTGGAAGCATATTAGATTCTGCGGTAAACGATGATATAGTCAAAAAAGCTGGATCTTGGTTTAGCTATAATGATACTAGACTTGGGCAAGGTCGCGAGAATGTAAAAGCTTATCTTGAAGAAAACTTTGAAATGATGAATGAAATAGAAGAAAAAGTAAGAGAAATCAATGGACTTGTTATTGAAGAAGAAATTAAATAATTAATTGTTAAAAAAAAGAAGTAGTTTAACTGCTTCTTTTTGTGTTATAATGATTATGGTAGTTTTAGCCTATTAACAAATATTTAATTAATATATCAATTGAAATTTTTTTGAAAAAATAATGGGAGGTGGCACTATTAATAATTATTTTGTAATTATTGCTATAGGCGTATCCTTTCCTGTTGGGTTGTTATTTGGATATGCTCTTCGTAAAGCAATTGCTGAGAAAAAAATAAAAAGCGCTGAAGAACAAGCTGATTATATAATTTTAGAAGCCAAAAAACAAGCGGAAACAACAAAAAAGGAAATGCTAATTGCAGCAAAAGAAGAAGTTCATAATATGAGAATCGACCTTGAAAAAGAGACAAGAGAAAGACGTAATGAACTTCAGAAAATCGAGAGAAGAAATTTACAAAAAGAAGAATCATTAGATCACAAACTTATTCAATTTGAGACTAGAGAAAAAACTATCACTAATAAAGAAAAAGAACTTGAAAAATTTGAAGTTAAAGTTAAATTTCTACATGACAATCAATTGAAAGAACTTGAAAGAATTGCATCATTAACTGTTGAAGAAGCAAGAAATCAGTTGTTATTTGATGTTGAAAAAGATTTAACTCATGAAAAAGCTGTATTGATTAAAAATATGGAGAGTGAAGCGAAATTAAAAGTTGATAAAAAATCAAAAGAAATTTTAGCTTATGCAATTCAGAAATGTGCGGCAGATTATGTTGCAGAATCTACAGTTTCTGTAGTTACGTTGCCTAATGAAGAAATGAAGGGACGTATAATAGGACGAGAAGGAAGAAATATTAGGGCTATAGAGACAATGACTGGCGTAGATTTAATTATCGATGATACTCCGGAAGCTGTAATTTTATCTTCGTTTGATCCTGTTAGAAGAGAGATTGCTAAAACTGCATTGGAAAAATTAATTGTAGATGGACGTATTCATCCTGCAAGAATTGAAGAAATGGTTGAGAAATCAAAACGTGAAATGGAAGAACAATTGAAAGAAGAAGGTGAAAACGCTACTT
>DAOURC010000017.1 GCA_030625285.1 Eubacteriales bacterium | reverse complement strand
ATTTCCAAATGCAACAGTCCTAAGAATCCGCACCTGAAACCAAACCCTAATGCAATGGACGTCTCTGGTTCAAAAGATAAAGCGGCATCATTCAATTGCAGTTTTTCCAAGGCTTCACGAATATTCTCGTAATGTTCTCCGTCGGCTGGATATATACCGCAATAAACCATGGAAGTGGCTTTCTTATATCCCGGCAAAGACTGCTCAGTCGGGTTGTCTGCATCTGTAATAGTGTCCCCTACACGACAATCTTTAACGTTTTTAATGCTAGCTGTTATATACCCGACATCACCTGCGCAAAGCTCACTGACTTCTAACATCGTTGGAGAAAAATATCCGACTTCTGCAATTTCAAAATTTTTACCAAGCGCCATCATCTTTATTTTATCGCCTTTTTTAACCTTGCCGTCGAATACTCTTACCAACGCGACTGCACCCTTATAAGAGTCGTAAAACGAATCGAATATCAACGCCTTCAAAGGCGCTTCTTCATCTCCTGATGGAGCCGGTATTTTTTTTACAATCTGTTCAAGAACATCTTCTATATTCAAACCGCTTTTTGCACTGACTAAAGGGGCGTCTTCTGCTATGATTCCGATTGTCTCCTCTATTTCATGCTTCACTTCTTCCGGTCTTGCACTCGGTAAATCTATCTTATTCAATACCGGTACAATCTCAAGTGCCTGCTCGTCTGCCAAATAGACATTTGCGAGAGTTTGCGCTTCCACTCCTTGAGTAGCATCAACAACCAAAATAGCACCTTCACAAGCTGCTAAAGACCGTGAAACCTCATAAGTAAAATCCACATGGCCCGGTGTATCTATTAAATTCAAAATATATTCTTCATTATCTTTTGCCTTATAAATCAAACGAGTCGTTTGAAGTTTAATTGTTATTCCTCTTTCTCTTTCCAAATCCATATTATCGAGAATTTGATCTTTCATTTCACGCTTTGAAAGTAATCCGGTTTTCTCTATTAAACGATCCGCTAAAGTGCTTTTACCGTGATCAATATGAGCAATTATTGAAAAATTCCTAATTTTATTTTGTCTTTCATCCATATTATTGACTCCTTTTAGTTGATATCTAATAAATTATAACAGAATAGTATCTTGAATAAAAGAAAATTTATTGTTGATTTTTGTAATGAATAGTGATAAAATCAGTTTGTTGATTAGGAATCAAGGAGGTGAATATAATGGCAAACATTAAATCTGCTCAAAAAAGAATTAAAGTTAATGCTAAAAAAGCTGCTACTAACAAGGCTAACAAGTCTGAATTAAAAACTGTACTTAAGAAATTTAACGAAGCTGTTGATTCGGGTGATAAAGCTTTAGCACAAGAGAATTTTGTACTTGCTGAAAAGACATTAGATCAAAATGCATCTAAAGGTACAATTCATAAAAGTGCTGCTGCTAGAAAAACATCTAGATTAGCAAAAAAATTAAACAAAATGGCATAACAAATTGTTTGTATTCACCGTCAGAATAAAAGCAATGCGTACCTATTACTACTGGTACGCTTTTTTATTTTTTTGACGTTAATTTCATAAACAAACTTTCAATATGCGCTCTTTTATTCACTCCTTGGCTTTTTGAAATACTCTCATATTCAATGCAAGATTCAAGCGATTTCATTAGAGATTTCTTGTCTATCCCTGTTACTCTTTTCAATATAAGTTTGACCGGATACGAGGATTTAAAACCAAGTATTTCCTGAATGTCATTCAACGGATGACTTTTTAAACTCAAGGTTTTTGCTATCAGCATATTATTATATTGTTTTGTCAACAAAGGCATGATTTCATATGTGCTATGACCTTTTTTTAATAATTCGTGCAATTTTTTAAAACTTACACTTATATCCCCTTCCGCCAGACTATCTGTCAAGGCAAATACATTCATTTCCAGCGGCATCACCATAAGTTCTTTAAGATGCTCTATCTCTACTATCTCAAATGGTAATGATGCAATTTTTATAATTTCATTTTCCATTTGATATAAACTGATTGATTGATTTCTATCATTGTACATTGAATAATTAATAAAAAATTCCAACGCCTGATTTGATAGTTTTTTCCCGTTATCTCTAAACTTTTTGATAACCCATTTTCTAAAATCATTGCCATTTAATTTTTCGAATTCAACAATTTCCACTTCAGCTTTTTTAAATCGCTTATACACCTTGGACATCTTGTTTTTAAAAGTAATGATATTGACACTTCCAATTGCATTTCGGCTTACTTCAATAATGTCATCGATCTGATTGTCTGTTAAATTCATTTGATCTATATTCTCAACAACTACAATTTTATATTCACTCATAACAGGTAGTGTGATAATTCCGTTATAAACTTGATCATAATCAACTTCTACTCCATCGTAATACGCATAATTGAAAACAATAAGTTCGGGATTCAAATAATCTTCCTTTATTCTTTGAATGGTATGATCATAAAGATAGTTTTCTCGATTGACCATAAGATAAGTGCTTTTTAAAGATTTGGTTTTTGATAATTTAAGTACATCTAGATAGTTCATATATATTCTCCTAAAAAAATTTAAATTTTATGGTGTTTTCATTGACGATTTTTATCATAATGGTTCCAACTTCTTTTGTGGTTAAAACAAGTCCTGAATGCCTTTTTAGTCTATCGATCGCTTCAGAATGAGGATGTCCATATGGATTGTTTTTACCAACAGACACAACAGAAAGCGCTGGATTCAGATCATTTAAAAAGTCATCAGCCGAAGAATCTTTCGACCCATGATGGGGAACTTTAAGTATGTCGATCTCAGAAATCATAAGATTTTTTTCTGTATGTTTTGTAATATCCCCTGTAAATAGAATTTTCACTCCATCAATAGATACATGCAGCACATGAGATCTATCGTTGACGTCTCTTGATTGCATTCCCTCTATCGTAGGATTGAAAACCTCCAAGTAAATTTGTCCGAATTTTAATACATCTCCAGTATAGATAGCTTCTATATGATTATATAACAAATCCATATTTTTTAAAATGGAATCATCATTCAAAAATAGATATGATATTTCAATATCTTTAAAATATCTTAATCCTCCATAGTGATCCATATGATTATGGCTTATCAATACAGCGTTTAATTGTTTTACACCTAAATATTCGAGATATTCATCAACATCACGCCTGCTTCCTGCATCTATGAGTATTTTACTATTCTTATAATTTATTAATGCACTATCGCCGTTTCCTACATCGAAGAAAAAAATAGTGTCTTCCATTAAATCTTGATACATATTATTCAATATCATAATAACGCATAGTGATAATGCTATTATGTATGGTCTATATGATTGTATTTTCAAATATAATGATTCGTTTTCTTTTATTAAAAAATATATGAAGAACAAACAATAGTAGCTAACTACTACTAGCGTGCTGCAATAGAACAAATCTATACTCAGAAATTCTATTTTCGAGATATACCTTAGTATCTCTGTAATCAAACTATAAATATATTTAATGCCATTGTCTAGAAGTATGAGCTTGAAGGGCACAACTGCACTTAAAGCAGTTAATGGCAATAACCATCCCATTATAAATATCATTATGATGTTAAAAGGTATCGTTAAAATATTTACCTGAGAGTTTATTGTTAAAATTATAGGCAATATCCCTAAATACACCCTATACACATGTAAAATATCATCTTCCTGCGCTAAGGCAAAAGCCGCTAAAAAGCTCAGTTGATAACTGATGTAACTGCAATAATATGGGTTGTATATCAAAAATATGATATTAAGCAGAGCTATAGCCGACATGCTGTCGTATGTGTTGTTGGTGATGATATTTATTTCCTTTATTATTTTTTGCCCAAAGGCTCTCATGATGGAAATATGAAACCCCGCTAAAAAAGCTATTATTCCTAAAAGAATGAAGACGAAGATTTTTCTAATGTAATAATAAATTTTTAATCTGCTCAATAAATTTTCAAAACTATTAGAGATAATTGAAACATGCAGTCCGGAAACCACCAAAAGGTGAGTTAGTCCAAAGATATTGAATATTTCCTTTGTTTCACTATCGAGTATTTCCTTGATGCCTAACAGCATAGTGAAAACAAGGTCGCCCTCCACTCCAAATTTGTTTTTCAAATGACTGTAGATTTTTCTAAGCAGTCTATATCTCAATGTAGATCGCTCTGAATCGCGCTCAATAATTTCATCGATGCTCAGCTCATAAAAAAAATTCTTCCCGGCCAAATATAAGCCATAATTAAATTTATTCAAACTCGATTCCGTATCGATCCTCTCGATTTTTCCTCTTACCTTGATATAATCTCCATCTTTTAAATCAACCGGTGGATAATCGATTATTATATTGCGAATATCGTTGTTTATATCTAAATAGTATTTATCCTCTTGAAAAATCGATCTCGAAACAACTCTGCCTTCGTAAACGTAATTTTCCTCATTCAATGATGTTTTAAAAAAATACGAACAAAGAATCAAAGTTACAATAAGGATAATAAATACAAAAGGCACCTTGCTCCCTCTAAAGAGAATCAAGGTACCTATCAGCAAAATTATAAATATACCATAATAATGATAAACCATGCTTAAACTTAAAATATAGATAATCATACTTAAAATCAATAATTGTCTTCTCATAAATATATTATGAGATTTAATTTGTTTCAATTCAATATAATCAATGTTTTATTCCTTATTGTCCATCAATTTTTTGTACGTAATTCCTACCTTTTCCAAAGCGATCAATATTGGTAGTGCAAGCGCACCTCCGCCGATTCCTTGAACAATATTCGGTATAACACCCAACAGCGCAGCTTTATAACCATATAATGCCGATTCAAAGATATAATACCCTCCGACCATAATGATTGTTCCCACAGATATCGCAACTGCAAAATGAAGAGTTTTAACTGACAATTTATCTGTATTTTTAGACAATGCACGATAAATCAATCCCACCGCCAAAGCGTCGAAGCCTTTAATCATAAAGGTTGGAACCGCATAAATAAGATAGCCTGTAAAGAAGTCTGCTAAAAACGATCCAAATGCAGCAGCTAAAAATCCAAATACATTCCCTAATAGAATTCCCGATAAGTAAACTAATGTATCTCCAATATGTATGTATCCTTTTGTCGGTGTAGGCACTTGTATAACCATCGTTCCAACTGTTACCATCGCAGCAAACAAACTTGCCAAAATCATTTTTTTAATATTTTTATTCATATAATTACCTCCCACGAGGATATTTTATCATTTTCCGTACCCGTAAATAAAGATTTTATCAATGTTTTTTCTACCGCGTACCCATACGGTTGTAGAATTCTTCGATTACTTTGATTTCTTCTTCATTTAAATTATACATTTTATAGATAACTTGATTAATATGATCAAAATTTTTCATATCAAAGCTTGTATTAGGTAACAATAGTTCATCGCTATACTTTATTGGAATCCTTTTAAGAGGAGTGCTGTAGAGTTCCAAAATATTCCCCTTTTTTTTACCGATACTAAAGAGCCAAAAATACATTAGTTTTGAATTAAGAATAGAAGCAACTACTCTTAAATCAAATACAGGCGTTTTGGGAATGATATAATAAACATCTGCACTAGCATAAAATTTTTCTAAAGAAATCGCAAATTTGTTGCAGATATTGCGATGCGGTACAATTATTTTAGGTGTTTCAAAAATACTTTTGTTTCTAGGCCACTGAATTGCGTACCATTTTCTTATGCCTTGAACAACTTCTCTTCTACTTTCCAAAATCGGTCTAAACTGCTCAAGATATTTATATTCTTTCGACATTTCAGATAATTCTACTTCATTGTCTATATACAATATATATTTATTGCTCTTTATATTGACAGAGAAATTATCTATATCAGAATTTTTATAAAACTTCCTTAAATATTGAGAATCCGACAAATCATATCTGTTTAATTCTTCCTCAGTTAAAACAAAAATACCTTGTCCCGTTTCAACGCCCTTTAATTGATATAAATCGATTTTTTTTTCATTTAAAAAATCAGCACCAGAAACAATCCCTTGATGAATTTCAAAAAAATCCCCTAGATTAAAAGTACTTTGCTTCTTAATCTTATAAATGAGTTCATAATCTCTTTTATCAGAATAAACCTGGATATAATTATTATCAGAATAAAGATTCATTTCTTCAATTTCAAATACATTGTCATGATTATGAATAACTATGTTTTCATCATTCTTTTTCAATGAAGTGATGGTAATGACATTATGCTGCCCGAGAGCTTCTTTGAAGAGCTTCTTTTCATGGAAGTTGATGATTTCTTTAAAACTGATGTTTTCTTTGATGAAATGCCTAAGTTTATTAGCTCCATCGGCAGTAAAGAAATAATTGGTTGTAATTACACCCATAACACCTTTCGGGGCTAATAGTTCCCACCCTTTGTACATAAAAAAGTAGTAATAATCCATTTTGCTTTCATAATATTTTTTGCCGAATTTATTCTTTTTAATATCCCTGAAAAATGTTTTATTGTTTTTTTCTCCTATGTAAGGTGGATTCCCCAAAATAATATCGAATGTTTCTTCGATATCCATTTCTAGAGTATTGCCGTGTATTATATTGAGATTTAAATTCCAAGGGAATTTCTCAAACAACAACAAGATTTTATTTGCATATACCAATAAAGGTTCCCACTGCAGATCATAGGCAAAAATATTATCGACTATCGATTTCAATTCTTTATCATTTTGAGGATTTCTATATTCAATATAAGCAAATAGTAAATTTCCAGTCCCGGATGAAAGATCGGCAACCTTTGCATCGGTTATAGACCCTTTATAATATAAAAGAGTTTTTTCCACAATTAAATCCGATATTTCATTTGGAGTATAAAAACTACCTGTCGTTAATTTTTCTTCCTTTGATATCACGTGCTCATTTGTAATATCGATAAATAAATCTAAAAAGATATTTTTCGACTTCAAATCAAAATTATAATATTTTTCAATATAATCCTCATATAAATCATATGTAATATGAAATTTATTTAGCACTTGATGAATAGACTGAATAACCATTTTTTCCATGAATACCTCCAAAAAAAGTTTGGCAAAAGCCAAACTCTATTTTTTTAATGAATAACGGTCTTCCTTTACTTTTGTCACTCCAGGAATTGTTTGAATAATTTCATCGACAAGTAAATCAATGTCTTTACTTCGAACATCAATTCCCCTTTTTTTCAAATACTTCATTATTGTAATCAACCTGATATAATAATGATTGGGGTGTTTAAAAAAAGGATGTTTTAAAATCATTTTCTTAATTTCTTCCCTATCAACAGCATTGTTTTTTTCAATTTTATCTTCGACACCATTAACTAAATCGTTTATCTTTGTCGAAGGGTCCTCGTTATTCTCTATAATATTTTTAATATCATCAATAATATTTTCAACTGTGATATCTTTGCTTTTCAGCGATTTATATATTTCTTTGTTTCTATTAGTCGTTGACTTACCCGAAGGTAATTCCATTTTCAAGCTCCTCTCAAATATCAATCATGTCTATATTGATTTTACTATTAAATTACAATTATTACAACAAATCATCAATCGTTATAATCTGATCTGATAAATGAACTAAAGAATCTCCAAATATTTTATCGACAAGTTTTTTCCCTTCGTCAAGAGCCTCTACTCCTCTGAAATCAATTTCCAATTTGTTTTTTAAATCTATAATCTCGCCTAATATCAATTTATCTTCAACGATTTGATAAATCCCCTCTTCTAGAGCCAATATCATGATATTTTCGGAATTTCTGAGTGCTTCATCGACTTTTATCCTGTCTTTAACCGCATAGATCGCCTCATGAATATCGTAATCTTCTTCATCTTCTGTATCAATTGTATCATCTATTACATTGGAAAAAACATAAAGCAATATTGAATTACTTTTGATGAATTCATCGATTGCCAAATATCCAATCAAATTCTTGGCTTCAGCAAATTTACTCATAATCCCCTTTAGTAAATACTCTTTAAAACTCCCATCAAATATTGTCATTTCATCAACAAAATAGTATTGATTATTATAAGGATATATCCTCGCAAAGATAATTCCCGTTTCATCAAGTAGTTCAATATTTCCTATTGCAAAATCGGTTTTATCAAAGAGATCTTTTAGAATAAAGTTGTTCTCGGTTTTTAACACATTAAAAAATGATATCTTTGAATTTTTAAAAGATTTATATACATCATCATCAATTATATTGTTTTCCTTATATAGATCGATCAATTCGTATTTTCCCTTAAACCGATAATCGTGAATAACCCAATCATTGAATCCCTTATCGCTATGCGTCCCAGAAATTTGTCTATCAGAAACATAATATTTATATGCTTTTTTCATATCATCTTCGATTGATTCGTCAGATAAAAAATTAAGCAATTTAACCTTCACCTGTAGAATTTCATCAATTATATTCATTGCCAACTTAACCACCTCATATTTATATTGTATAATAATAACTGAATAGCGTAAATAACGCAATAGGGGGGAATAAAAAATGACGGAGAAATTGTTTATTAACGATTCATATATCACAAAGTTCGCCGCTGATATTGTAAGTATTATTGAAGATGATTCAACATTTATAATCGAACTAGATAAAACATACTTTTATCCTGAAGGCGGCGGACAACCAAGCGACATAGGTTTTATCGATAATTGCAGCATATTCGATGTCCAATATAAAGATGAGAAAATCTATCATTATTCAAAAGAAAAACCTAAAAACACTCTTGATGTTCGATGTCGAATCAACTGGGATTCAAGGTTCGATTTCATGCAGCAGCATTCTGGGCAACATATATTGTCTTCTGCATTTGAAAAACTATTCGATGCAAATACTATCGGTTTTCACTTGAGCAACGAATCTGTCTCCATTGATCTTGATAAAAAATTAGGTGCTTTAGAACTGGAAAAAGCGGAAAACTTAAGCAACAAAATCGTCTTTAAGAATCTTCCTGTCATCATACATTATCCCGATGAAAAAGCGCTGAATCAAATGCCGCTTAGGAAGCCCACCAAAGTTTTTGAAGACATTAGAATTGTTGAAATAGAAAAGTTCGATTTTTCACCATGTGGTGGCACTCATGTGAAAACCACCGGCGAAATAGGAATCGTTAAAATTAAAAAGTTTGAAAATCA
>DAOURC010000025.1 GCA_030625285.1 Eubacteriales bacterium | reverse complement strand
GTAGGGTTTACTGCTTTATCAGTAGATATAAGAACAAACTTTTCTATATTATATTTCTTTGCCATATTTATAGTGTTTAAAGTACCATAGATATTGTTTTTTATAGCTTCAATAGGATTAGCTTCCATTAAAGGCACATGCTTATGAGCAGCAGCATGGAAGACCACATTGGGATTAATACTCTTGAAAACATCATCTAATCTCTTTTCATCCCTGACAGTAGCGATGATTACTTCTATATCTAAATTTTCATATTTTCTTTTAAGCTCGATATCCAAATCATAAGCATTATTTTCATAGTTATCTAAAATATAAAGTTTTTTAGGACCAAAGTGACAAATCTGCCTACAGAGCTCAGAGCCGATAGAACCACCGCCACCAGTTACCAAAATAGTTTTATCTTTAATAAAAGTTTCAATCTCATCTGTATCAAGCTTTATTTCTTCCCTACCGAGAAGATCTTCAATATTTACGTCTCTTATCTCTTTTATAGAAACTTTACCATCGGCAAGTTCATACATACCAGGAAGTATTCTAAGCTTACATTTTGTATCTTTTACATGATTTACAATTTCATTGATGGTTTTTCTGTTAGCCGAAGGAATGGCTATTATAATTTCATCAATATTGTATTTTACAGTATACGTCAAAACATCTTTAGTTTTACCAACTATTTTTACTCCATTTATATTAAGACCGATTTTAGATTTATCATCATCCAGAATTGCAACTGGAGTCATGCTAGATTGAGCATTTTCCTTGATTTCCTTAACAAGCATAGAAGCAGCTTGTCCACCACCGATGATAAGTATTCTTTTCATGTTTTTTTGAAGTAACTAGTAAGCCTTCTGTTTCTTCTAAAAAAACGATAAGAAAAACGAATACTACCTAATAACATCGTATCAAAGATAAAAGTCAAAAGATAAATACTCCTTGGGAAACCCAAGCCAAAAGCAGTCAACAGAGAAACAGTAGCTGCGGTAGCAACCACCGATGCCAACACCACTTGGAACAACTCTTCCACACTGGCATAACGCCAGAGACTCGAGTACATTTTAAAAATATAGAAAACTATTATCTTTACCAAAGTAATCCATATGAACATACTTGAATACACATATATGTAATTCACAGCATCACTAAAGTGAATAATATCCCCTTCAAATCTAACAAAAAACGCTAAATAGAAAGAAAAATTAATAGCGATAGCATCAAATATAATTAAAAACAATTGTTTAACACTTTTAGTCATTAAGATCAATCCTTTGCCCAGAGGGCTGTTAACAGTAGTTTATGACCTAGCCGAAATCCTACGATTTCGCAGCAGGTCAAACGCAATGAAAAAGAAATCTCTGATTTCGTCTTCGAAACTGAGGATTCCGTTGTAGATCAAACGCTTATGACTTAACTTGAAATTTTAATTTCGTCATTGAGACTGCGTAATAACCTAACATGTTCGGCTCCGTTAACCGAATCAGATATTTGGCTAACTAAGCCAATCAAATATGGCACCACTACACGTTTCTTTTGGATTATCCCATTATAGTTCCATTGAATTTTTAATCAATAGTTTTCGCGCATTTGCTATGTTTTTTCGCGCATTTGCTCCTGAAAAATAAACTAGCTGTGAAAAAACTATGAATTCCTAAGTCGATCCAAATCGCTTAACCAACATTTCACATACATTATAAGCCAAACTTTTGTGCCATTCAATGCTTTAGTCACTTTGTAACAAAATATTCATTAATCAAGAACAATCGTTTATGACCTAGCGTTCCACCATAGTTTTACTTCCATTCAATATCTTTAGTAACTTCAATCATTTTTCCATAAAACTCATCATTATAATAAGCATTAATCAAATTGTGAGTTTCATCTTTTAAACTCTCGATACTTCCAAGAATATTAATCGC
Source organism: Eubacteriales bacterium (assembly GCA_030625285.1). Taxonomy (GTDB): domain Bacteria; phylum Bacillota; class Clostridia; order Peptostreptococcales; family Acidaminobacteraceae; genus DAOURC01. The sequence continues at coordinate 6,130 of DAOURC010000025.1, read as the reverse complement.
CAACTCTTCAACATCAGATTTAACTACAATATACACTTCCGCTGGTAATTGAATCGCTTTAAGCTCCTCGATTTCATCATAATACTCTTCAATGTTATGAATAGCATTAGAGGCTACAACACCGGCTTCTGTATATTGTGAAATCAATACATTGTAATAATTCGATTTATTCTCAAGCTCGACAGGAGCCTGCTCAGAACCTAAAAACAACAAAGCGGTATTTTTTTTATATTTATCAATAATCGATGAAACAACTTCCTTCTCATCATTCATTTTATCCCTGTAATTAGCCTCGATTTCAATCTTGTATTTAAGAAGCTCGATACGCTCATCTTGATTCTTGGTAAACCTATACGCGCCTATCAAAGAATCCAGCTTCTTTAAATCCATAGACTTGAGCAAAAGAACCTTTTGCTCTAAATCTCCAAAAGAAATATTCTTATCCAACCCCCTGTAAAAAGCATCCTTGCTCTTAAAAGATCTGATGTAATTGATAAGAACCACCATTTCAGAATCCAAAGCCTCAACCATATCCGGATAATCATAAGTTAGCAAAGTAAGATTATCTAATTCAAATCGATTGGATGGGATAGTCAAATACTTTCCATAATAAGACTTTGTATAACTGCTTACCAAAGTATTTAAAAGATTTTCCATTCCATCATTTGAAAGCCCAAGCTCATCTTTAATCCCGATTACATATTCATTGGGATAATATCCTTTGACTTCAAGTTTTTTAGTTTTATCACCAGACTCAGCGCTTATCGACTTCATCTCTTTCAAAATATCATCAGGTACAACAGGATTGATAGTGATTGCCATCGCCAACTGATTAGGTTCGATAGCGCCATTGAATACAGCGTCTTTTATTACCTCAGATAAAAAAGATTCATCTTTAATTTCATAGATATCAAACTTATTGCCATGAGGATCAAAGCCTTTTTCAATACCTTCGTGATAAAAAGCTACCGATGTCGACACGACAGACTTGTCCATGTTTTTAGCAACAGCCCATCCGCTAAAAATTAAAACCAATAAAATAAAAACAATTCCTACTCTTCGAATCAACCTTGATCTTTTCATTCCCTCAGTACCTCTTTCTAAATTACTTATCATCTATATCAAATGTATCTTCAAGAAATTTACGATGTAATAATTTCTTTTCATTTTTATACCCATCTATATACTCATTGGCGATGATCACATCATAGCCGTTGTCCACCAATTTCTCTTTAAATTCATCGATAAGATAATAAAAAACATTATCGACATTATTTTCAAGCACTTCTATCTCGCTGATATATTTCGATATCAACTTCGTCTTAACAGACATCTTTATTCTGTCATCATACGGTAAACTTCTATATTCAGCAGTAGACTTTACAATGATTTCTTGTAAACTCTCGCCGTACATCACATTGACATTATCAAAAGCATCATCAAACCTCAGTAAGATTTCATCTAAAGATAATTCCTCCGTTACTTGTGGTTCTTCAATCACAACTTCCTCAATTACTTCAGGTACTTCAATCACTTTTTCAACTTCAATAGGTTTATCATCAAATAGAGCAAAAGCTGAAAAAGGGATTAATAGCAACAATAACAACCCTAAAAAGATTTCCTTTTTCATCACAACGAATCCCCCTAAATCTACTCGTTCTTCATATAACTTCTAAAGAACACCATAAACACACTAATCATCAAACCCAACACCAAACCAATGGCTGTGTTCAGCTTTACATTTGTATCAATTACCGAATAAGACTCAGAAGGCGTCAACTGCCTAAGTGTACTCTTATAAAACCGATTATAATCATATTCTTCTAAAGTTAAATTAATCTGGTCAATCCAATAATTAAGCTTGAAATTGATTCTCTCATTCAGCAAATCAACTTCTACAACAGCATCTTGTTTTAAAGCACTTCCAATTTCATCATCACTGAGTTTATTGATCTTGAACTTGATAAACTCAATATCATTCAAAGCATTGATGGCGATAACGCCAGCTTCTGTATAATCCTTTATAAGCGAATTATAATACTGATCTTCATTATCCAAAGAAACACCATTTGTAGCATTTAACGTCGAAGAAAAAATAACCGCAGACGGATCCTTGATGTAGGTATCGATCATTCTATTGATGATTGTCATCTCGTCGGTTTTCTTCTTGTTCAGTATTTCATAATTTGTAATTTGATACTCATAGAGCTTCAGCAGTTTATCCTTATCTTTAGTCAGATTATAAGCGCCTATTATCGCATTGGCTCTGCTTAAATCGATTTTATCCACGAGCCCTACAACTTGCCTCAGCTCATCAAAAGTCATCCCGGTTGTACTAGATCTAAATTCAGGATCTTCTGCGATCTTAGTATTCAAATACGAATACACAGTACTCAACTGACCTTCAAATATTTCAATGATTTCAGGATAATCGTAACTATCCATATTGATATCACTCAGCACATTTGTCAAAACCGTTCTATTAACATACTCTTTATAATACCAGCCTTCATAGCTTCTAATGATGGCATCGAGAACTTCTCGTCCTTTATATGGGTCGATGCCCAACTTCTTATCCAAATTAAGAGTTACAATATACTCCGACGCACTATAACTAAGCTCTTCTAGCTGCTGAATCCTAAATTCATCATCTTTAACATCTTTCAGCTGCGCCATCTTCTCGACAATTCGATCAGGAATCAAAGCTTCAAAATAAATATTCCTTCTCAAATCATCTACAGAGATATCATATTCATCCAGCCCCAAGTTGTCGATGACCGGCTTTAAAACAGCAGGCGATCTAATCTCGTTGATATCAGCCGATATCCCTCCGTTATAAGTGATCACAGTTTTAATTTCACCAACCGAATCGGAAAGTAATCCCGGACCCATTACCGAACCTACAAAAACCAAGATTGTTATCAACAACGTAAATACAATAATCAACCTTTTTCCCTTAAGCAAAACTAAAATAATCTCTTTTAAGGATATCTCATCATAATTTTCTTGTTGAGGATTAGTTAAGGTAACCTCGATTTTATCATTGAAATTCATTCTATTATTATCGTCCATGGAACCCTCCAACCAAACTAATCTATATACCGCAAAACAACGTTATTATTATACTTCATACTAGCACTATCAATGTATGCTTTCAGCATATTTCTCTATGTTTTTCCGATTTGTTACACTTTTACAATTTCCTTAAACCGCTAAATGCATTCAACCTATTGACCCGCCGCATTTCTACAGCGTTACAATTATTATGTAGATTGTAAATTTTATTGCCTAATCTAAAACTTTACTTTAGTACATTTCTTTCATCATTCATATAGACAATAAAAAAATTTCACCAAAAGATGAAATTATTCCATTGGCAACTCGGCTATCATAGCATATGCTTTAGACCCGTAGCTTTGCGTCCTATTCTTTCAAATAGTTTACCCTTAACAAATATTCAATTTTTATTCTTGTTTATTATACTATATAATGCTATTAAAGGAAAGGATGATACCATGCTTACTAAAGTGATATTAGAAAATTATAAGGTTTATAAAAATAAAACCGTGTTTGATCTGAAAGACTCGAATATAGGAATGATATTCGGTCCTGAAAGCGAAGGAAAGAGCACTTTACTTAACAGCATCAGACTATTACTTGAGTTGGCTGTGAAAGGAAGAAACATCAAGGATGGAATAAATCTTTCTCTTTTAAGCGATGGTAATGAATTTTCTCTTGAATACCATTTCCTTATAAATGGTGATGTAATTCATTACAAGGTAAGATTTAGTCCTATCAGTGGAAATGCATACGAAAAGCTGTCTGTTGAAGATAAGGTTATTTTTGAAAGAGACAACGAAAAAATAAAAATCATAAAACTTAGTGATGATATGGTTGTAGACACTAAAACCGATTCGCTTTTTATACATAAGGTAGTAAGTCAAATGAACCTAGGTAGCAACGAGACTTTAAAAGCATTGAGTTTGTTTCTGAAAAACTCGATTTACATCAATCCTTTGACCGGAACAATCATCACCTACGGCGAATATAAAACCCACTCCAACAAACACATAGAAAAATATGGAGTAGATGGGTTCAATCAGTTTTTTAAAGATAAGAAAATGGGTATTTCCATTTCATATTCTCATGAGGAAAAAAACAAAAAATTCAATATAAAAATAGGTGACGAAAACAACAAAACCATCTTTGTGACTCATCAAAAAAGCAACATAACTCTTCCTTTTACAGAAGAGTCACTCAGCACTCAAACTTTGCTTAATATATTACCATCGTTTTTTCATTTAAAAGAACACAGCGGAATGTTGCTTATCGATGATCTTTCAAGCGTACTTCATTCAAAGCTTGAAGAGATGTTGATAAAACATTTCATGAAAGACATCAAAGATTCAAACTATATTTTCGTTTCAAACAACGCATACTTCTTGCTGAATAAAATAATAAACCCAGATGCCGTATACATCACTTATTATAAAGAAGAACAAGGAGCATCTATAAGGCCACTTTCCGAGCATAAATCAAAGGTAGTAACACAACAAAAACCAGTGGAGCTTAAAGATCTACCGAAACAGAAGTACAAGAACTAAGGTACCCGGTTTATTAACCAGGTACCTTTTACATTTAGAATTCAAGAACATGCACAACAGCACTCTCTATATAAGCAATGCTAAACAGTCGAATTTTGTGATAGTTTTTCTCAATCATCATTAAGAAGTAAATTCGTTGCATTTTTCTTCCAACAATTTAAAATCATCAATTTTCAATACTACACCTATATAAGGTCTAGCATATTCAGTATAATCATTATCTCAATTTGATTCTAGAATTCTTTTAAAAGATCTATGTATTTTGTATTAATACAATAAACTTATAATCCATCATTCATAACTTCACCTCTTAATAAAAGAGCCGAAAAAAGCAACTATCTCTAAATAGTTGCCATAACGTTAAATCTCCCACTTGAATTGGCAGGGACTCTCCAACTGTCTACTTTTTCGATTGCTCACCACTAATCGCTTTTTTTATTACGTATGATAAAGTTCCTTTTTTTTATCTCGATCTACAAAAATCAAATCAATATTTAAACTATCCAAAATTTTCATAAACCGTTCAAGAGAAGGACTATTATTCGAATTTTCATATTTAGAAATTTGTTCCTGCGTAGTTTTTAAAAGACGACCCATTTCCTCTTGACTAATATTTAAACTCTTTCTTCTTTCAGTAAGGAAATCCATAATTTCCAAATTAACTCTAGCCTCACTTTTCGCCTTTTCATATATTTCCTTCCCGAATTTTTCTTCACCAATTTTATCTAATTCATCAAGAAATTTACTCATAATCAAAACCCTTTCATTTTAATTTCCCTATAACGCTTAATCGCTAACTTTTTATCCCTTTGTGGAGTTTTTTGAGTTCTTTTTCTAAAAGCATGTAGTATAAATACACCATTACCATATAGATAACAATAAGCAAACCGATTTGTATCAATCTTTATTTCAAATATATTGGTACCCAAAGAATTTACAACTATTTCATCTTTTAAAACTAAATATTTAGCACCTTCCCTATCGATTTTAGCTAACGTTTCACGCACATTAGCATATTCCTTAGGATTTTCTATTGTTTCGATATATTTTACTATTTGATCTATATTATTTGAATTCTTATAGGTATGTAAATAACCTTCTCTTTCGCTTTTCTGGTACATTAACATTCTCCTCAAATATGCCGAATATGGCATATTCTTATCTTAAAGATATACCCTAAATAACATATTGTCAACTATTTCATTCACTCTTCACAACAAATTTTACTCCACTTTTCACAACTTCTCTACAATATTGAAAAAGTGTTCCATTTTGATTGCACTCATTTTTTTCCAACGAAGCAATCTGACAATTGAACCTCATAATATCGATAAACCATGTCATTTGTCGTAGGTGGTATGATAATGAATATTTAATTCTGATTAGTTTACAAAAGTGTAAAATAATTCTATAATTGTTTTAAGTTAAATATATATTTAAAAAAACTGCGAAGGAGTATATTAATGTCAATAACTCACGACCTTAAAAGGTCGGGGCTTGTATAGAATCTAATACAAAGCCCATAT
>DAOURC010000010.1 GCA_030625285.1 Eubacteriales bacterium | reverse complement strand
AGTTTAATATATCCCAAGCCCACTTCCGTCAAAGTTTGCAATTTGTTTTTTATCTTTGGAATATTACTGAAAAAATCTAAAGCTTCTTCAACAGTCATATCTAAAACCTGAGAAATGTTTTTACCTTTATACTTCACTTCCAAAGTCTCGCGGCTATATCTTTTTCCTTTGCATATTTCACACTGTACATAAACATCCGGAAGAAAATGCATTTCGATTTTATTGATGCCGTCTCCTTTGCACGCTTCACAGCGACCGCCTTTAACATTAAAACTAAAACGTCCCTTTTTATATCCTCGAATCTTGGATTCCGGTAATTGTCCAAATAAATCTCTAATAAAATCAAATACACCGGTATATGTCGCTGGATTGCTTCTAGGTGTTCTGCCTATTGGAGATTGATCTATATCGATTACCTTATCGATATTCTCTATTCCATTAATGACATCGAATTTCCCTGGTCTCAATCGGCTTCTTTTATTGATTTTTACATAAGTTCCTTTAAACAAAACCTCATTTATCAGCGAACTCTTCCCCGAACCCGATACTCCCGTGACACACGTGAAAATCCCTAAAGGTATTTTTACATTCAGTTGCTTTAAATTGTTTTCACAAGCTCCAATAATCTCTAAAAAATTTCCATCGGATTGTTTTCTTTCATCGGGAACTTCAATACATTTCCTGCCAGATAAATAATCTCCTGTTATTGAATTTGAATTGTTTTTTATATCATCTACCGTGCCCTCAGCTACAATATAGCCTCCATGTTCCCCAGCACCCGGTCCCACATCAATAACATAATCAGCATCTGTTATTGTTTCTTCATCGTGCTCGACCACTATCAAAGTATTCCCTAAATTGGTTAGATTTCTAAGAGCGTCGAGCAACATTCTGTTATCCTTTTGATGAAGACCGATACTCGGTTCATCCAAGATATAAAGTACACCGACCAAACCCGATCCGATTTGCGTCGCTAATCGGATTCTCTGCGATTCTCCACCCGATAATGTATTTGCAGATCTTGAAAGCGCTAAATAATCCAATCCAACATTTTTTAAAAAAGTCAACCTAGCTATAATCTCATTGATAATCTGATCCGCTATCTGCATTTTCACTGGCGAGAGTTTTAAATCCACAAAAAATTCTAAAGAATCTCTCACCGGAAGTTCAGTGATCTCATGTATATTCAATTCGCCTATGGTTACGGCCAAAACTTCATTCTTCAGTTTTTGTCCGTGGCACACAGAGCACGGATTCACACTCATAAATTCTTCGATTCTTTCACGAATATAATCACTGTTTGTCTCTTTGTATCGTCTCTCTAGATTATTGACAATTCCTTCGAATGGAGCGAAAAACTCTCTAGTTCCTCCAAATTTACTTTCATACTTGAATTTAATCTTTCTATTTCCAGTACCGTGTAAAATTTCATCAATTAATTCTTCCGGCATATCGGCTAATGAAATTTTCTCGTCGATTCCATGGTCGTTTATAATTGCCCTGATCATTTGGTGATAATAAGTGCCTTCTGCAGTATTCATAAAAGGTGCTATCGCACCGTCACTTATAGAAAGTTTTTTATCCGGCATAATAAGTTTTGGATCGACTTCCTGTAAATATCCAATTCCTTTACAGTGTTCACATGATCCATAAGGAGCATTGAAGCTGAACATCCTAGGCTCCATTTCACTGATTCCAACACCATGATCCGGGCATGCAAAATTAGTATTGAACAAAATATCTTCATCATCTAAAATATTTACTATTATAGTCCCCTCGGTTAATTTCAAGCTCGTTTCAATAGAATCACTCAATCTTGATTCTATTCCTTCTTTTATAACCAACCGGTCTATAACGATCTCTATGGTATGTTTTTTATTCTTGGATAGTTCAATATCTTCGCTTAATTCTACTCTCTCGCCATCAATTCTCGCTCTGATATATCCATCCTTTATATACCTTTTGATTTCGTTTTTATGTGTTCCTTTTTTTCCTCTAATTACAGGAGCGATAATTTGAATTTTTGAACCCTCTTTGATTTCCATAACTCGATCGACAATTTGATCGATTGTTGTACTTTCAATTATTTTGCCGCATATAGGACAATGAGGTATTCCCGCTCTTGCGAATAACAAGCGTAAGTAATCGTAAATCTCAGTCACAGTACCTACTGTAGATCTCGGATTTCTATTTGTAGTCTTTTGATCAATTGAAATCGCTGGTGACAATCCTTCAATATACTCGACATTAGGTTTTTCCATCTGTCCTAAAAACTGTCTTGCGTACGAAGATAAACTCTCGACATAGCGCCTTTGTCCTTCAGCATAAATGGTATCAAAAGCTAAAGATGATTTTCCCGATCCACTGAGTCCCGTGATTACAACAAATTTATCCCTTGGAATCTTTACATCTATATTTTTTAAATTATGTTCTTTTGCACCTTTCACAAATATATAATCTTTCATTTTTTACCTCTTAACTGTTTTTTTAATCGATCTATTATATCCCTATACTCGATTGCCTGTTCAAAATCAAGTTTGCTAGATACTTTAAACATTTTAAGTTCATACTCCCTAATCTTGCTCTCAATTTCCTTTTTAGTCATTTTAGGCTTATTGGTTTTATAATCTTCAAAATCTTCAGCTGTTTTTGTAGCCTCGATTATTCCTCTGACATCCTTCTTGACCGATTGCGGCGTGATATTATTGTCGATGTTGAATTGATGTTGGATTTCTCTTCTTCTATTCGTTTCATCGATTGCAAATTTCATGGATTTTGTCATTTTATCAGCATACATTATTACTTTGCCATCTATATGTCTTGCGGCTCTACCGACTGTCTGAACTAAAGATGTCTCAGACCTTAAAAACCCTTCCTTATCAGCATCCAGTATTGTCACAAGAGAGACTTCGGGCAAGTCTAGACCTTCTCTTAAAAGATTTATTCCAACTAGTACATCGAACTCTCCCAATCGTAGATCTCTAATTATTTTCATTCTTTCCAAAGTGGCAACATCAGAATGCATATACCTGACTTTTATTTCTAAAGACACCAGATAATCAGTTAAATCTTCCGCCATTCTCTTAGTAAGTGTCGTCACCAATATTCTTTCATTTTTCTTGATTCTAATTTTAATTTCTCCAATTAAATCATCAATCTGACCTTTTATAGGTTTTACTTCAATAACAGGATCCAATAACCCAGTCGGTCTGATTACTTGTTCAACAACAACTTCACTATTTTCTTTTTCATAAGGCCCTGGTGTTGCACTGGCAAAAATAACTTGATTGATCATCGATTCGAATTCAGAAAAATTAAGCGGTCTGTTGTCGAATGCCGATGGCAACCTAAAACCATATTCTACTAAATTTTTCTTCCTTGAATAATCGCCACCGTACATCGCTCTTACTTGAGGTATTGTAACATGTGATTCATCGACAACCAGCAGAAAATCATCTGGAAAATAGTCTATTAAAGTATATGGTCTCGACCCAGGTTCTCTATTTGATATAATCCTGGAATAATTCTCTATGCCCTGACAAAATCCAACTTCTCTTATCATTTCAATATCATATCTGGTCCTTTGATCAATTCTCTGCGCCTCTAACAGTTTTCCATTGTCGTTAAAATATTTTATTCTTTCTTCCAATTCTCTCTCGATATCAACTATCGATCTTTCCAATTTTTCTTTTTTTGAAACGTAATGCGAAGCAGGAAATATCGCTATATGCTCTCTTATACCTAAAACCTCACCTGTCAGCACATTTATTTCACTAATGCGTTCTATTTCATCCCCAAAGAGTTCAACTCTGATAGCTTTTTCACTACTCGATGCAGGGAAAATCTCGATTATGTCTCCGCGCACTCTAAATGTACCCCTTGAAAAATCGATATCGTTTCGAGAATATTGTATTTCAACTAATTTACTTAATATTTCATTACGAGACTTCTCCATTCCCACTCTAAGGGAAATGACCATATTTTTGTAATCAATAGGATCACCCAGTCCATATATGCAAGAAACCGAAGCGACAATGATCACATCGCGACGCTCAAATAATGCCATAGTAGCTGAATGTCTCAATTTGTCGATTTCATCATTGATCGATGCATCCTTTTCAATATACAAATCCGATCCAGGGATGTAAGCTTCTGGTTGATAGTGATCGTAATAACTCACAAAAAATTCAACAGCACTATTGGGAAAAAACTCTTTGAATTCACCCGCTAACTGTGCCGCCAATGTTTTATTATGAGCAATTACAAGAGTGGGTTTTTGCACCTTTTCAATAATTTTAGCCATCGTATATGTTTTACCTGAACCCGTTACTCCGAAAAGCGTTTGATTTTTTTTGTTTCCAATAATCCCATCAACCAATTTTTCAATAGCTTTTGGCTGATCTCCTTTTGGACTATAATTTGATTTCAATTCAAATTTTCCCATATCAATCTCCCGAACGTTTGTTTATATCAAAATTATATATCATTAACATAATTAATTCTACCCCAAACACAAAAAAAATATCCTTAAAATCAAATAACAGCTCAATTTGAGCTGCTATCTACTTGATAATTAATTCTTTTTTTCCAAGTTCACTATCTATGTGTTTAATTACCATATTTCTAATTATAGCCATAATCGGTACACCTATCAGCATACCTATTATTCCGAAAAGGCCTCCACCTATAAGAATCGCTATTACAATCCAAAATGGTGATAATCCCAAAGATTTACCTAAAATTTTCGGTCCGATAACATAGGCATCCAGTTGTTGAAGTAAAAATATGAAAATTGTCACCCAAAGCGCCAACATCGGATTAAAAAACAAAATTATAACTACTACTGGTACCGCTCCAATAAATGGTCCAAAGTACGGAATCATATTAGTCACACCAATAATCAGTGCTAAAAGCAACGGGTAAGGTGTTTTCAATATTGAAAAACCCAAGAGTGCAATAATGCCGATAATAATTGAATCGATAAGCTTTCCTACTATATACCTTGAAAAAATAATATCGGAATCTCTAAAAAATTCTAGAATCTTGTTTGCATTCTCTTTAGTGAACTTAGCAAAGAACAACTTTCTAAATCCTTTTCCAAATTCCTCTTTATCTTTTAAAATATAAATTGAAATTACAAACCCGATGATAAATTTAAAAATTCCTGTGCTCACACCAAGAATTGAATTAAGAGCAGTAAATATAACCTTATCAAAAATACCGCTAATCTGAGAAATATATTCGTTTACTGTTTCAAATTCAATATATTTAGAAAAACTGTATTCAGTCAACCTATGTAGCCATTCAGTTAAAAACACTTCCAAATCTATAATAAATCTAGGTAATCCTTCAATCAATTCGGTAATACTTACTACAATTCTAGGAATGACAACTATGGCAAACGCTGCAATAATCCCAGTTAAAACAATATATACTATGAAAATGCTGAAACTTCTACTTCTTTTACCTTTAGTTTCAATGAAACTAACGAGTGGATGAATAACATATGCAATTGCCATCGCCCAAATCAATGGAACAAGAATACTAATAATAATATCAATATACTTTTTTATAACATCTAAACTATTTACTGACTTATAAAAAATGATAACTATCAGTATAATCGGTAACAATTTCAAATATGGAATTCTATCACTCTTCATCTAGTTCCTCCACACAATGATTCTCGATAAGCTTACCGATGTTATCCCATTTGAAACCTAGAACAACATAATCCCTATTACCTATACGGTCAATTTTAGTATCGAATATTTCACCACCAATAGATTCATAAAAAACAACCGATGGGTTATCCTTATTACACCAAACAATCGTACTATTACACTTGCTTTGATGCAATTCCTTTAATCCTTTAAAAAACAACGTCTTGCCAAGCCCAGAATGTTGGTACTTTTCCAACAAAAATATTGCTGAAATTTCACTATCATAAGGTTTGTTCTTAATGACATGCCCTTTAATGAAGCCAACAATTCTACCGTCGCTAGCTTCCGCAACAAGAACATCATTGTCCTCATTCAATATTTTCATCCACTTCTTTTTCGTCTTCTCTAAATCTACTTTCCCCATTACATTTTCAGGATAAATGTTTGAATAGGTTTTCATAAACATTTCATAGTGTACCTGTGAAATTCCTGAAGCATCATAAACACTTGCTTTTCTAATTATCATACCTTACTCCTTAATATAATCTATTGCAAAATCTAACACACCGTCATTCTCATCGTCTATTATATACCCTTTTGATTCAATATATTCAACATCATAATTAGGTTTTATTCCAACGCCGTGAATATTCGTTCCATTTGGTGTAAAATACTCGGAAATAGTAAGCTTGAACGCACTTCCATCCTTAAGCGGAACTGAAAGTTGCACTAGCCCTTTTCCAAATGTAGTATCTCCTATGACAACACCTGAATTTGTATCCTGGATAGCTGCAGTTAAAATTTCTGAAGCGCTTGCGCTTCCACCATTCGTCAAAACAACTATAGGTACATTGATTTTGTTTTTATCGGATCTTTCAATTTCTCTATTTCCATCTCTATCTTCAGTGTAAACAATAATCTGATCACCCAATAATAAATCTGCTATTTTTATAACTTCATTCAAAGATCCACCTGGGTTGCTTCTCACATCGATTATTAGCGATTCAACATCGCTTTCCAATAATCCATTAATATTTTCTTTAAATTCATCATATGATTTATCGTCAAAAATATTTATACGGATATATCCGATAGAGTCTTCTAAAACCTCGGATGCAACTGATTTAGTCACAATTTTTGCCCGAGTGATATCAACATCGAAAATCCCGTCGTCATCACGGTCGATAGTCAAAGTGACACTGGTGCCTTCTTCACCTTTTATCAAGGATACCACATAATCGATCTTCCTTGTGGTAACATCGATCCCATCGACCTTGATGATGCGATCGCCAGGCTTCAGACCCGCAGCTTGCCCGGGTGTACCGTCGATAGGTGAGACAACTTCAATATATCCATCTTCTGATTCTGTTACAATAACTCCAATCCCTGAATATGTTCCAGTATTGATTTCTACGAATTTTTGATATTCTTCTGCAGTCATATATGTAGAATATGGATCTTCCAAGGCCTCAAAAAGTCCCTTGATAACAAAATCGTCAAATCCCACTTCCTCTGTTTCTTTATAATAATTGTCATTGATGTAATCTTCCAAGTATAATAATTTATCAAAGCGATATTCTAGCTCTTGAAGATATTCATATTTATCCGCTCTGACAAATATCTTGTCATCCAACTTTATCTGTACTAAATTCGATACAGTAAAAGTCACGACACTTGTCATAATTACCATAATGATCATTAAAATTATAATCTTACTCTTTTTCATAAATCCTCCTTACTGAGCTGTCACATACGTCAATGGATCAACATATTTTCCATCAACCCTTACTTCGAAATGAAGATGAGGACCAGTTGATAATCCTGTGCTACCACTCAAACTAATATTTTGTCCTTTTTCAACATACTGTCCAACTTTTGTAACCAGTTTTGAATTATGACCATATAAGGTTACAATTCCACCACCGTGATCAATCATAACAACCAGACCATAGCCACCATACCAGTCAGAATATATTATATGTCCCGATTGAGCGGCAACTACTTTTGTTCCTTTTGGTACTCCGATATCAATGCCAGTATGCAATTTTTTTGTATTCAGTATCGGATGTATCCTATATCCAAAAGGTGATGTAATTCTATAAATTCCAGGTGTTGGCCATGTCATTACACCGCCGACATATTTTTCCTCTAATTTTAGATTCTCAATTAGTTTAGTTAAACTATTTGCATCATCATTAAGTCTGTCCACTTGAGTTTCGAGTGCATCTAAATCTTTCACCAGCTGCTTTTTCTTATCTTCAAGAAGATTCGCCTGCTGGTTTAAATTTGTTTGTTTACCAGCTAAATTTGTTTTAGAAGCCTCTAAGTCAACTTTTTTCAATCCGACTTCCAATTTGGCTTCTTCAAGATATTGTTTTTCTTCATTCAAAACATTGATCAACTCTGTATCGTGCTGTGCTAAAAGCCTGATTATATCGATTCTTGTCAATAAATCTTCAAAATCCTTAGCACCAAATATAATCTCGAAGTAACCAATATTTTTCGACTTATACATAACTCTTAAACGCTCATAAAAAATTTCTGTCTTTTCTTCTATTTTTAAAGTTGTATCTTCGATATTTGTATTCAACTCTGTAATATCCATTTCATAACCCGTAATGGACTCACCAATATCATCTATTTCATTATCTAAATTTCTAATATTGTCGTTAAGAGAATCGACGTCTTTTATAATTTGTTTTTTACTGCTTTCTTTTTCTCTAATTTTTTTATCAAGATCCTTGATATCACTTTCTATTTTTCCAAGTTCATTTTCTTTATTAGAAATTTCACTACTCGCGATGGTAAAAGAAAAAGTAACCAATACCGCTAATGCTATTAAAATAAGTATTCCTTTTTTCATAATAAATCATCCCTTAGACGTTTAAATATTTTCTAATAGAAACCAAACTTCCCAATGCACCTATTCCAGTTCCTATTATCAGATTAAGAGCAAGTATTTCCTTGGCTATGGTTTTTACATTTAACATATACGCTGCAAAAACCACATAAAACTGAGATGTAAAAAGTTGAAAACTATATGAATATATCAGATATATTATTCCAGTTGAAATCAAAGCGCCGATAAGTCCCAAAATCGTTCCTTCTAGAATAAAAGGCCATCTTATATACCAGCTTGTAGCTCCAACATATTTCATTATAGATATTTCTCTTCTTCTAGCATTTATGGTCAATTTAATCGTATTGTTGATTATAAAAGTAGCAATCCCCGCTAAAAACAAGGTCAACACCAATCCGATATTTCTAACATAACTCGTCAGATCGATAATACGATTAACTAAGTCCTTATAGTATTTGACTTCTTCAATCCCTTGTAAATTTTTCAATTGATTGACGATTGAATCTGCATAAATAACATCGTCCAGATTTATTATATATGTATTAGGGAACGGGTTATATTCAAGCCCCTCTAAAAGATATGAATACTCTTCAAAATCTATTTTCAAATTTTCTAAAGCTTGATCTTTTGTCTCGAAAATTATACTGTGAACACCATTGATATTTTGAATACTTTCACCCAATGTTAGAATTTCATTTTTAGTCAAATCCTCTTGTATATATACATCAATAGAATCAAATTGATGCTTTATCCCCTCGGAAAATGAATTTATATTTAAAATCACACTCATAATAATACCGAGTACAAGCAGAGATGCGACAACTGACGAAATAGAAGCTAAAGACATCATCCTATTTCTGAAAAGACTTTTTAAAGTTTCATTAATGGAATAATATTTCATCTCTAGTACACCCCTTTTGCCTGATCTCTTACTACTTTTCCATTCACGAGTTCTATTACTCTCATTTCCATAGCATCTACAATGTTTTGGTCATGTGTCGCCATAACTATAGTTGTCCCATTTCTATTAAATTGTTTCAGAAGCCTCATAATCTCCCAAGATGTTTCAGGATCGAGATTTCCTGTCGGTTCATCCGCCACTAGCAAAGTTGGATTATTGATCATCGCCCTAGCAATAGATACTCTCTGCTGCTCCCCTCCAGATAATTGATCAGGATACAATTTTGCTCGATTAGAGAGTCCTACCATGCTTAAAATAAGCGGCACTCTTTTTCTGACCTCTTTCGGTTTTGCACCTATAATCTCCATGCTATACGCAACATTTTCATATACTGTTTTTTTAGACAATAATCTAAAATCTTGAAAAACAACACCCATCTTCCTTCTTAACTGAGGTACTCTTCTACTATGTAAATCACTCAGTTTTGTATCCTCTATAAATATCTCACCCTTAGTGGGTGGTTCTTCTTTTAAAAGCATTTTAACAAAAGTTGATTTTCCTGCTCCACTCTGTCCTACAATAAAAACAAATTCACCTTTTTGAATATGAATATTTATATTATCAAGGGCAACAATACCGCCACTATAATTTTTTGTCACATTATCAAATTTAATCATATTTTCCAACCTCTCATACATACGTATCTTCCTTTTTATATTATAATGTTTTTGAGACACTAAAAACAAGGCCTTTAGCAAATTGGAGTGAAATTATGAAAAATAAATTGCGTAATGAAGCTTTTAAAAAAAGAAATCAACTTAATCAACGGGAAATAATAGAAAAATCAAAGAAAATTTTATTTCTTTTAAAAAGTTTTGAAGAAAAACTAATTGATAAGCACGTTTTCATTTTCATTGATTTCAAAACAGAAGTCAAAACTTTAGATATCATACTTTATCTCAAAAGTATAAACTGCAAAATCTTCATACCTAAAATAAATTCAGTTACCAAAGAAATGGATATTTATCCCTATACTTCTCATGATGATTTAATCAGATCGAAATACGGCATATTAGAGCCAAAAAGCAACAACACTTTAGTTATCAACCCAGAAATACTAGATATCGTTATCACCCCGGGTGTAGTATTCGATAAAGAAGGCTATAGAATAGGTTACGGCGGTGGATACTACGATAGACTATTTGAAAATATCGGAGATAAGGTTATGAAAATCGCAGTTGGATTTGAACTTCAGGTTATCGACAAGGTTCCAAGAGATTCTTATGATAAGGCAGTTGATTATCTGATTACTGAAAATCAAATATATTTTTTTGGTCAAAATGAAAGAAACAATATTTAGTTAAACAGTTCAATTTAGAAGTATCCAATTAAAATTACATTATGAAATCATATGAAAGCACTGATAAAATCATTTATTAGTGCTTTTTACTTTGATTTTCTTAATATGTAATATATTTGTATTTAATTAATGTAAAATGTATAATTAAGACAGAAGTTGATATGGCAAAAGAGATTGATGAGAATTTATTGACAATATCATGCAATTGAAGAGAAAAATATTTTCTAAAATATTATAATAAGAAAGGAGTGGCTATTATGACAAATCCAAGGAATCCGTTAATTGTTGCTTTAATTATTATCCTGCTAGTATCGATATCTTTTAACGTAATATTATTCAACAACTATAAAGACATAAAAACCGATCAAGAAGCAACAAACGATTCTATAATAATGTTTGGTGTAAGAGCAAAACTAATGCAATATACAGATACATACGATTATATAGCGAGGTTCTTGCGCAATCCCAAGAAAACACCTGAACAATCGGAAATATTCAAAAATTATATGGACGGTACCATTTATTTCTTGATGAGTGGAACAACCAGTAATATTGCAACCGCTGTAGCATACAAAGACGATGATAGATTGAAAAACGTATTCTATGAATTAGCCGATGTTATTTATGCTGTTCGATTTTTTTCAGAAAATCTAGAAAAAATGACCGATTTGGAAATTGAAGAATTGGCGAAAGTGTATGCCAATTTGTTTGAACTGCTATATGGGAATAACCAAGAAAATTCTTTTACGTATTACATTGTTCACAACGAACTTGATAATCCTAAACTTGATAGAATAATCAATGAAATTCATTCAAATACAAATTATATTTTAACTGAATATTCTTCAAGGTAAAAAACATGTTAATAAAGAATACGATTATAGAATAAACTCTAGTATGGGTTGATTTTTCAGGAAAAGCAAGTATATTTTCTTTATTTGATCTAATCAAGTTTTGCTTTCGGTGTCACATACGATGTAGAGTTTCAAGTCGATTTAACTTTATAAATCTAGAATTTTGATATATGATCCTTAAGAACTAACAATTGTAACGTGTGAAACTATGAAATATCCTCAATTATAAAGGAGATAACACTATGAGAAAATATCATTTGAAAGGTTTAGCTGTCATTTCAATGTGTATCTTATTAATTGGTGTTGGATGTACCGATGAAACAAAATTGTCTATTGGGCAAGAAAAACCAATATGGTTCGAATATCAAGTCAATAAAACCGATCCATATACACTTAATACCATTAGCATTATAAGTTATGAACTAGTTATTCCTGAAAGAAGTGATGTGAAGATTATTGATAGTTCCCTCTATGTTGAAAATTCAGTTGAAGGATGGGCGTTTCCATTGATTATTGACGGTGATCCAAAAGAACTTCCAACTGAAATTGGAAGTAAGTTTGTTATTGTTTTTTCTGTTCCAGTAGAGTTATTAGACTTTTCCAATAATGAAGAATTAACTTTTAAACTCAATATGGAACTAGAAGTTGACGGGTATCCAATTAATTTTTTTGATTAATATTCAAATCAATGTTAATGGAAAATAGGTTTATTACGGAATTCAGCTTTGTTGGAATTACAAAAATTAATAATGGTGATTATTTGTGTATATCTGAAGAACTACAAATTTATTTATAAAATCTAAAAAACAACTAAATGTTTCACTAATTGATGA
>DAOURC010000137.1 GCA_030625285.1 Eubacteriales bacterium | reverse complement strand
TTTATCAGTCATAGATTCATAACCACGAACTTGATGAACTACATCTTTTAAGAGATTGGTAATAAATGTATATCTATCTTTTGTTATAGTTTCTTCCAAATCATATTCATGATTATCATGTTCTTTCATAATTTCAATATCGTTTTCAAGAAGTTTGACAGCTTTCCATCTACTATCCGTATCTATAGTTTCAATAGCATCTTCAACAACTTGTGAATAACTTATATCTACATGTTCTTTATATCCTTCAAAACTGCTTACTTCATCTAGAAGGTTATCGATCCCCTCGTTTTTTGCTGCTGAAATCGGTACAACTTTAATTTTCAATTTTTCTTCTAAAGCTTTATAATCGATTTCCAATCCTTTTTTCTCTAATTCATCAATCATATTGACTGCCAAAACAACTGGTAATTCCATTTCAATCAGCTGAGCAGTCAAATACAGATTTCTTTCTAAATTCGATGCATTCACAACATTTATGATGACATCAGGTTTTTCATTTAAAATATAATCTCTTGCGATTTTCTCGTCTAATGAATAGACAGACAAAGAATATTTCCCGGGTAAATCAATTATATTTATTCTGTTATTCTTGTAATTTAGATAACCCTCTTTTTTTTCAACAGTCACTCCCGGCCAATTTCCCACATAATGGTTCGCTCCTGTCAATCTGTTGAAAAGAGTTGTCTTTCCTGAGTTGGGATTACCAACTATTGCTACGTTTAATTCTGACACTATACCCCTCCAAACAAATTAGCACCGGCTAAGCCAATGCTAATTAGAAATTTCTACATCAATTTTTTCAGCAATACCCCGACCAAGCGCCAATCTCGCACCACGAATTTCTATAATAATTGGACCTGAATTTGTTTTAGAAATAACGCTAAATCTAACACCAGGTGTCAACCCCATATCTTGCAGCTTTTTCTTCAAACTCAATCCATAATTTATATTGTTCAATACCACTTTTTTCCCTATACTAACTTTTGAAAGTGACATAGCAACCCTCCTAATTGATATCCGTTATCATTTCTTACCTATATTCTATTACAAATGATAACTATTGTCAATAACATATAAAATATTATTTATTAAATTTTATTAAAGGTTTCCCTCCCCAATAGATTCTAATACTTTATTTATTTAAGATTCTATGGTACACTGCAAGTAGGATAGTCGTACTTTAACACTTTATTACTTCCGGAGGAGTTGATTTCATGTTAGCTACACTAAAACCAAAGAATCAGATAACATTACCATCAGAGATTATCAAGGAAATAGGTTTACATGCTAAAGATCAATTAGATATTCATATAAACAACCGTGGTGAAATAGTACTCACACCTGTTATTGTTGAGGTGTTGCCAAAAAGCATGATTAAAGACTTAGAAGAAGCTTTTGAAGATATAAGAGCTGGTAGAATGTCTGATGTTGAAGATATAGAAGAAACAATTAAACAACTGGATCTATTATAATGTTTAGTCTGCAAAGAACAAAAAAATTCGATAAATCAATTTCAACATTACCGACTCTCGTCAGAGAATCATTAAATACTCAATTGAGATATCTAATAGCAAATCCGAAACATCCTTCTTTACAAACAAAATTAAATATATATGCAACAAACAAATATAAAGCCAAAGTATTTGAAAGTAGAATTACTAACAAATACAGGTTTTTATGGAAATACAATGATGGAAAAGTAATACTGCTATTAATTGCAGATAATCATAATATTGTAGAAGGTAAAAAGTAGGCTGACTCATAATACAGCCTGCTTTTTCTTTATGCACTCATCAACTTCTAAAAGTGTTGATATTTCAAAGTTTCCATTCAAATAGACTTAAATTCAAAACACAATCATAGATACTTGTATCTTTTTCAAATTTTTCTGATATAATTAATCGATTAAATCAAGCATCACTTAAGATGAAAGGAATACGATATGTCATTTTATAAATTAGGAATTAAAAGCAATCTTGTATATATACTAGAAAATCAAAATATATTTACTCCAACTCCAATTCAGTCCATGTGCATTCCACCCGCCTTGGCTAAAGAAAATCTGATTGCAGAAGCGCAGACAGGAACAGGTAAAACACTCGCTTTCCTATTGCCGATGTTTCAAAACATCGATATCGACAATAAGAATATTCAGGGGCTCGTTATCACTCCGACGCGCGAACTTGCAATTCAAATAACAAGTGTAGCAAAAGATCTTTCTGAAGTAAGTAATATTGAAATTCTCGCTGCATATGGCGGACAAGACGTAAATGTCCAGCTTCATAAACTAGAAGGTAATGTTCAACTAGTCATTGGAACACCCGGACGTATTTTAGATCACATCAAAAGAGGCACCATTAATTTTGATAAACTTGAGACTCTTGTAGTGGATGAAGCGGATCAGATGTTCCATATCGGCTTTAAACCTCAATTGGATGAAATATTAAGTCATTTACCTGAGAATAGACAGACACTATGTTTTTCTGCGACGATAGACAACAATATAGATATATTCTCAAACGAATATCTTAAAGATGCCAAATATTTAAAAGCTCCCAAAAAGCAAATAACTCTCGACAATATCTCTCAATTTGTTGTAGAAACATCCAACAGAAAAAAATTCGATGACTTTATAAAAGTTTTAAAGAGAAATTATCCAAACAAAGCGATAATTTTTTGCAGAAGTAGAGTTGGCACTCATGCACTTTATGAGCAGATGCTAGCCTTGGGTTATAACGTAGAGTCGTTGCATGGAGCCTTGACTCAGGCTAAGCGCGAGTTTGTCATGAATGAATTCAGAAATGATAAAGTCAAATTCCTGGTTGCAACCGATGTGGCGGCAAGGGGACTCGATGTAGAAGGCGTCACTCATGTAATCAATTATAATTTACCTGATGATCCTGAAAACTACGTACATAGAATTGGTAGAACCGGCCGCGCTGGTTATACAGGCGTCGCTTATACAATCTTCACCAGCAAAGATTCAAGGAGACTTGAAGCTGTTGAATCATTTATAGATATGAAAATCAAAAGAATTTGCGTGTCCGATAAAGTAAATTCAAAAAAATAAATCAAAAATAAAATCCCCTAATTAAAATTATGGGGATTTTTTACGCTTAATTATTATTTAATTTCACCATTTGATTTTATTGTTACTTCATTATAGGTAACTATCCTTTGTGCACTCAGCATAGCTTTTTTAACAGCAACAGTCATCCCCGAACAACAAGGCACTTCCATTTTTACTACCATAATACTGTTTATCTCGTTATTAATAAAAATTTCCGTCAATTTATCGATATTATAATTATTATCATCAAGCTTCGGACAAGCAATGATTACAACCCTGCCTTTTATGAAATCTCTATGGAAATCACCATATGCATATGCAGTACAATCTGCCGCAATCAATATATCCGCATTTTTCAAATAATCGGCATTTGAATTGATGAGTCTAAGTTGCACCGGCCACTGCTGTAACTCTGAACCAATCTTCGATTCTTCATTTGAGTGCAGTAAAGGTTTCTGAGCCTTCGGACGATCTTCATCTCTTTTATTTGCATCAATAGGCTTTTCAAATCCAAATGGATTTACAC
>DAOURC010000105.1 GCA_030625285.1 Eubacteriales bacterium | reverse complement strand
ATATATCCTACATTCGGGAAAGTCATAATAAATTGATAGATATCTTTATTCATTCCTTCAATTTTCAATAACCGCATTATCAAATATGAAATACCGACACTAGAAATAAAAAGTGCAGAAGATACAATCCAAAGCTTAACAGAATTAGCTAGCATTTCATCTGTAAAAGATAAGTTTATAGATGTAACAATAAATGCAGGTAAAGCCACATTCAAGATGAACATACCCACTTCTTTTTGAAAATTATTCGTTATCAACTTCAGTTTTTTAACTAAAAAACCAACGAATATCAATAAAAACAATGTAACTACTTGATCAAATCCCAGCAATTATTACAACTCCTCTTCAATATACTCGATGAAATCACCATACCCGCTTTTAATGAAATCAAAAAGAATAGGATGGCGAAAACCAAATTCTCCTAACAATACAACATTATAATCTTCAAGAGCATTTATAGCAAGTTTTATTACTTTCTCCAATTCATCGATATTTTCACTGGCAAATACTATTTGTTCGCTTTTAGTAAAATAAACATGGGCTTTAACATCACCGTTTAAATAGTATACTTCTTTATCTACATGATTATTATGTTCATAAAAATGTGTTGCCAAAACTCCATTTTCATGTTCATTTATCATGTAGTGTCCTATCGTCTCTGCAATTGTCGATATGACGTTTGGAGCATTTCGTACTTCCAACACTGTTAAATATTCGTCTTTACTAAGCTGCATGGCTGCTTCATAATGAGAAATTTTCAATTTGCTGATGCGCTTAAGCTCTACAACCTTTTTGTCGCTGACCTTTAAATGATACCTTTCGTTCATATATCCACTATCTGATAATATCAATGTCGTCGAAATGTAATTTCCCTCACCAAGCGAATTTATAGAATTTTTTATAAGCGTAGTATCTTCTATATAGCTATATATTATTTCTTCATCCGAAAGGACATTCAATCCCAAGACATCATTACCTACAAGCCTCATAAAATAATAATTAATCAGTTCATAATCACTATTTATAGCCTTGCATATTTTTTTTATAGACTTCTCATATGATATGGAAGCATCCGAATATATATCAATCCAATATAAATCTTCTTCATCAACATTTACTATGCCTTTTTCTCTTGCGCTCATCACTATAGAACATGCTTCGTCAAAACTTATTTCGATAAGTTTTCCACCTAATCCTCCATAAGCCCTTTCGGATAGATAATTCTCGGTTATATGATTGATGTTCATCCCTATATCAATTCCGTCAATTCCGTCGGTTTCAAAATCCAGATGAACCAAAACAAGATATTTATTATCATCCTCATCACTAAAATAGCTTTTAACCACAACAACACCCATCAATCGGGTGTTGGTAGCATAACTTTTCAAATGTTCCATTAAACCTTACCGATAAAATCATTTAACAACTTTTTCATCAAATCTATCTTTTTATTCAGCTCATCATTATCTTTTCCACAAACCGATAAATATATCTTGAGTTTAGGCTCTGTTCCAGAAGGTCTTACTGCAAACCATGACTGATCTTCATAAATGAATTTTAGTACATCCGCCTTTGGCAATCCGGTTTTGTCCTTGGAAAAATCAATTTTCTCAGCATAATCCATCCCGTAATATTCAAATGAATTTATAGATCTGAATCTTTCAATCAGCTCTTTCATTTCATTTTGTCCTTGACTACCTTCAAATTCAAAAGATAGAAGTTCTTCTTTAAAATACCCATTTTCAATATAAATTTCTTCAAGAGTGTCAATAAGTGTTTTTCCATCTTTTTTATAGTCATCCGCCATTTTAGCGATAATCAGCGCTGTATTGACAGCATCTTTATCTCTAGCATGATCCGAAGTCAAATAACCATAACTCTCTTCAAAACCCAAAACAAACTTGTCTTTCGTTTTATCAAAAGATGATATGAGCTCGCCGATATACTTAAAGCCTGTCAATGTCTTATATACTTTGGCATTATATTTTTTAGCGATTTCATTAATTAAATGTGAAGAAACAATAGTAGTGATTATAGATTGATTCTCTTCGTTTTTCAATAAATAATTCGCTAACAGAGTTCCCATTTGATTACCGTTGATGCTTTTATATTCACCTTTATGCAAAGCCATTACGCCGACTCTATCTGAATCAGGGTCTGTTGCAATCAATATGTCTGCTTGGTTTTCTTCACCTAGAACCTTGGATAATTCAAATACTTTTTCATCCTCTGGATTTGGATAAGGAACAGTTGTAAAATTTGAATCAGGAATCATTTGCTCCGGTACAGTATACAGGTTGTTAAATCCAGCTTTTTTCAGAACTTCAACAACCGGTCTAGCGCCGGCTCCGTTAAGCGCTGAATATACTATCTTCAAATCCTTGTTCTTTCTATCTTCAATCAATTCAAGAACAGTCTCGTAATACTCATTATAAAAATCCTCGCCCAAATAATTGATCAACTCGTCGTTTTTTTCATTTTTCACATCAATGAAATCAAGCTTATTGATTTCTTCAACTATACGCTCGGCATCATCAGGCAACAACTGATACCCTTCATGATGATATACCTTATATCCATTATATTGAGCAGGATTATGACTAGCTGTAACAACTATCCCCCCACTTGCCTTTAGCTTTCTTATTGCAAAAGAGAGTTCCGGTGTAGAAGCAATGCGGTCACAAAGGTATACCTTTATATCATTTGAACTCAGTACATCAGCCGCGTTCTGTGCAAATTCTTTAGACATCCTTCTAGAGTCGTAAGCAATCGCTACGCTGGGTTTGTTAAATTTTTCGTTTAAAAAATTTGCATAACCCTGAGTCACCTTACCTACAACATATTCATTCATTCTATTGCTTCCGGCTCCGATGACACCTCTTAGACCAGCAGTACCGAAACTAAGGTCTTTATAAAAAGAATCCTCGATTTCTTCATCAGTTAATTTTTTCAGCTCATCTCTAAAAGATTCATCAAAATATTCATTATCACACCACAATTTATATTTATCCATATAATTCATTTTTTCACCCTCTAATCTACTAATAATACTGACATTATTTCAATTATAATTTCATTTTTGTGTTTACCTATGGTAATATTCCCTTGTTTAAGAATTTTTGAGATTAATTTTTGATTGTCATAAAATATTTCTTTTTCATTTTCTATAAGCTTTTCTTTAATTTGATTCAATAATTCTTGTATAGTAAATATCTGATAACGGTTGATTTTTAAATATTCAGAAGCTATTTCTATTATCCCAGTAAACAACTCTTCATAATCGGCATTTTTATTTAATTTCAGCATACCTGCAATTTCAGGTAAAATTTGTTCAAATATTTGCCTTTTGCTTTTTATCTTTTTAAATCCTAAAATTTTAGCTACTGAATTAATCTTGTTTTCAGGCATACTGTATAGATACTCTAAAATTATTTTTTCATCATAAAGTTCAATACAATACTTTTTACCTGCATACTCTCGGTAAACTCTTAAAGTATCATAATAACCCATCAGCAAATTCTCTCTCGATCTTTCTCTAGTCATTTCAAGAGTTCTTCCTACATCACCCGATGGTTTTATTCGAACTACTTCAACCCCGGATAAATCAACCTTTTGTTTCATTCCGATACCCTTATTTTCAACCAAAATAAGTTTTTTAATCTCTTTCTTTGTGAGCATCAATTTTATCGGCTGATTATCATAAAATCCTCCGTCTATGAAAACTTTTCCATTTATTCTTTCCATTTTAAAGATTGGAAGACGCGCACTAGCCAACAAATATTCATGAAGTTTGCCCTTCGGAATATCTTTGATAAAAAGTTCCTGTGGCTCCATATCAGAAAGAGAAACCGTAACTAAACCAAAATCAACTTTTGAATTTCTAACCCTTTCTTCATCAACTTCTCTCTCGACAAGTTCCTTAAACGGTGTAATATCCAATCCTCTATTATTGAAAACATCCTTAAAATACTTGATAGACGAAGAAAACAACTCAGAATCCAGATCAAGTTCACGTATTTTTTTATACATTTCCGAGTCAACATCAGACAACATTGAAACATCTATGTTGTACCATAAATTATATGCCTCCTCAAATTTATCTTGGGTAATCATCACGCCATTTAGAGCACCTATACTAGTGCCCGTAACTGCGTGTATTTCTTCTCCTACTTCTCTAAGAGCTTTCCAAACACCTATATGATAAG
>DAOURC010000083.1 GCA_030625285.1 Eubacteriales bacterium | reverse complement strand
GGTACATTAGAGAAAGCACAAGAAGTTGGAATGACGTGGCTTTTATTAGATGATGACTTTACAGTTAAAGATTTGACTTTGGCTACTGTAGAGGCTTTAAGATTGCCGATGAAAGGCACAACTGAAACTTTGGCGGAAAGTTTAATCGATTTAGGTGCGATTGATTTAACGATGGCAATAACCTCAGGTTTAATTTTGGGAGAAGTACCTGATCCTGAGCCAGAAGCGACAATAAGTATTGCTAGGAATTATGAAATTGCACTTGCTTCAGGAAGAACAGTTTTGACTATAAGTATCGAAAATGCCACATACAAAAGTGAATTAGGTGGTAACAATTCAATAACACAAGCATTAATCGATAGTTTCGATGGTCAATTTGACACGCCTGTATCGTGGAATAGTACCGTAGGTATAACATATTCCAATATAATACGGTTATCAGATACGTCTGTCATGATAGAAATACCGGCGACTGAAGATTACAGGATTACAGGAAATGAGGATGTTGAAGTAATATTACCAACATCGATATTTGTTGAAGATATTGATAGTGAAGTTGCAACAGAAGGTTTTGTAATAGTAGATAGCGGTTCGGGACAAATCGAGAGCCCTTGGATGATTATTGAAGCTGATGACTTACAATTCATCAACGAATATCCCGATGATATGTTTACGGTTGAAAACAACTTGGAATTTTCTGAAACAAGCTATAATCCTATTCCAATCTTTACTGGAGAATTGAATGGAAAGAATCATATATTGACTGGGCTGGAGTTGACAGCTACTACAGATTCCGGAACTGGACTTTTTAGAGAACTAAATGGAGCTGTTGTTTCAAATCTAGTAATTGATGAGTTCACGATAGATGGTAACGGAATGTCAAATATAGGATTAGTAAGTGGAATTGCAAAAGAATCGATTGTCACAAACATTTATGTAGATAAATCATCAGTAATAGGGAAGAGAGTCGGCTTGATTGTAGGAAAGTCTGATGGTGATATGATAATAGATAATTGCCATGTTGATAATTCGACATTTTCATTATCGTCAGGACTTGTTAGTTCAGCAGGAGGTATTCTAGGATACTCTGACAATAGCATTTCTGGAGAAACTGTTATTTCGAATTGTACAGTCAACAATACCGACGGGAATGGCTTTTCAAGTATTGGAGGTATTGTAGGATACGCCAAAAACAAGATAACTATTGAAAATTCTTCGTATTCTGGAGATATTTTTGCAGCATTTGGTGCAGCGGGAATCATAGCAAGCAGTACATATGAATGCATTATAACTGATAACAGTGCTTATGGAACCATAATAGGAACAAATGATGTCGGCGGTATAGTAGCGCATGTTTCAGGTGATTACACTATAGTAGGAAATTATGCAGGGCAAACAAGTTTGAAATTAAATGTTGAAGATATATCACCGTATAATGTTCATCGTATTTTAGGGTCATATGATACACCTAGTACAGGCATGAGCAATACTGCTAAAAGTACTATGAAACTGTATAATAGCCTAGATGTTGACCATTCATCACAATTCATTTCTGATGAATCGGGGTTGGATGGATTAGATTCAGGAATGTTGTTCATACCAATAAATCCGATTATACCTAATCCGGGATTGATTATTCCAATTCCAGGAATTATAATGCCTTGAGTTTAGGGTGTAAAAATAAAGGTGCTGATTTTCAGCACCTTTAAATTATCTCGTTAAGTTCAAATAAATCATCAATTTTCACTTTTAGAATTTCGGAAATTTTTATTGCTAAAACGAGGGATGGATTATATTTTTGATTTTCAAGAGCAACTATGGTCTGCCGAGTACATTTAACTAAATCAGCTAATTCTTGCTGCGAAAGGTCAGTAGTACTTCTTCTGATCTTTTTTATATTGTTCATAAGTTTTCTATCAGAAATAAGATCAACTCCCCGACTTTTTATATAATATGATTGAAATAAAAGAAGTGATAATATTAGCGACTAAAATCAAACTGTATGCCACAAACCACATCCAGGCGATGGGAATGAATCTAGATTTTTCATAGTAAGAATAAATACTTATAGTGACAACGAAAACATAGACTAATGTAATGATGAAACTATAAGATATAGATCTGTTTTGAATGCTCAAATCTCTTTCATCTTTATCAATCTGTCCTTCTTTTTTTCTGTTGAGAAGATGGAACACCAATTGGCCAGAAAAACCGATTAAAAATAGAAAAGCAATAGCGATAGTCTTAGTTCGATTATCTCCCCAATTGTTTATTGTTTCGCTATTTAGAAAAATAGACAAGAATAAAATAGCGACAATCAACCAGAGAGTGAAATTGGTTATTGAATATTTATAGTATTTACTCATCAATATCACCTCACTGCAAATGTAACACATTTCTTACATTATGTCAAATATATATTACATTTACAACTAAAATATAAATTATTATATAAAGATTATAATTGGGTATGAATGAACTGAATGACAGAAAGGATGAAAAAAATGAAAATTTTAATTGTTTATGATTCATACTTTGGAAACACAAAGGAAATTGCATATTTGATCGCAAGTGAACTGCAAGAGGA
Organism: Eubacteriales bacterium; assembly: GCA_030625285.1. Taxonomy (GTDB): domain Bacteria; phylum Bacillota; class Clostridia; order Peptostreptococcales; family Acidaminobacteraceae; genus DAOURC01. The sequence goes on along the minus strand of DAOURC010000083.1, from coordinate 2,106 downwards.
CAATGAATTGAAAATTGTAAAAGCCGATGATGTTAAAAAGGAAGATATTGATAATATTGAATTGCTTGTTGTAGGTTCACCTACGCGTGCTTTCAAGCCATCGACAAAAATTGCACAGTTTATGAAGCGGATTGAATTTGGTTCTTTGAAAGGGGTTAAGGTTGCTGTCTTCGATACGAGAATATCGAAAGAAGATACAAAAGTGAAAATTTTAAAAGTAATGATCAAGATATTCGGTTATGCGGCAAATCCCATGGCTAAGCTTCTAGCCAGAAAAGGCGGGGAGGTTGTCGTTGAACCAATGGGCTTTTATGTAGCTGGTACTGAAGGACCGATAAAAGATGGAGAAAAGGAAAGAGTAGTTCAATGGATAGGAGAAATAGAATGATGAATAGAATAGCATTTCCAGAATTAGAAACAGAACGATTGCAATTGAGAAAATTAAATAAAAAAGATGCCAATCAAATATTAAAAATAAGAACCGATAAAGAAGTTATCAAATATGTCGAAATGAGTGAATATAAATCGATTGAAGATGCAGAAAATTTTATTGTTCGTGCTGAGAATGGTGTTCATGAGGGGAAAATTATTTTTTGGGGAATCACCTTAAAAGAAACTTCTAAAGTTATTGGAACAATATGCATTTGGAATTTCGATAAAAATATACATAAAGCTGAAATAGGATTTGACTTATTGCCCGATTTTCATGGATTGGGGATTGCATCAGAAGCATTGGATTGTGTGCTTGATTATGGCTTTCATAAAATGCAACTGAAAATAATTGAAGGATATACCAATATAGAAAATAAAGATGCTATTAAGTTGTTGACTAGAAAGGGTTTTGAAAAAATGGATGAAGTTACTGAAGGAAAAATGTTAATGGGAATATATTGGTTAAATGAATCTCCTGCCATTTAAATATCGCATATTTTGAAGTGGGGTGTTCTTCTGTTAGTTTACTTACTATGATAAAAGCAAATGACGGAATAGAAGTTGTTGAAATGGATGGGGTTGCTTAGATTTGAAAGCTATAATCGTTTGACGCTTGCAATCTGGGTTATATAAAATTAAAAATAATTTTTTTTAGATTCTATTTCAAGTATTTGTTTCCAAATACATCACTATTAGAGCTGCAGGCAACAGAACAAGTTTATCAAAAAATGATTGCTCGGGATATTAATATTCATGTTTCTCAAATATTCGAAGGTGTTTGCAGAAATCATATCATGAAATTAAATATTCAAAATCAACTACCTATTTTTGCTATACATTCAGGACGTTGGTGGCACAAGCGGGAAGAGATTGATATCGTGGCATTTGATAGTGAAAAAAAATATATATTTGGAGAGTGTAAATGGCGCAATGAGCCAATGGATATAAGAACGCTCAGTCAGTTGCAATCGAAAACCGAGAAAAACTTTGGGGATATCATATCAGAAAAAATTTTTCTTTTCTCAAAAAGTGGATATACAAACGAATTGTTGCAATACGCATTGAAAAACAAACTAGTTCAATTGGTCGATTTGAAAGATATTGTATTAAGAAGTATTAAGAATGCTTAACTATTGAATGTTGGCATTCTTTTTTTGCTCTCAATAATATAGAATAAATATAAGTATGATAAAATTAGTGAAACGGAGGAATAAAAATGAATACTAGAAACTTGATGGATATCGCTTTAAAAATGGCGAAATTGGAAAAGGAAACATGTGATACTGGCATTATTGTTGAAGGTGAGAATATTAAAAAACTTATTATGGGAATAGACATGGAAACGGAGGAAATCTTACTGGGAAAAGAATTAGGTATGGATTTAGTTGTCAGTCATCACCCTAAAACAGGAACACCAAAAACTGATTTTGCAAAGGTAATGAATATTCAGGTTGATAAGATGGTAGAGTTTGGCGTGCCTATCAATAAAGCACAAAAGGCATTGCAGAAAAAAATAACTTCAGTGGATATCGGTACTCATGTATCAAATTACGACAGAGTAGGATCTGCAGCTAAATTATTAGGAATGCCATATATGAATGTGCATATGCCGGCTGATTTAGTTACAGAGAGATTCGTGCAGAAATATTTAGATGAAAAAATTTCTGGTAAACC
>DAOURC010000045.1 GCA_030625285.1 Eubacteriales bacterium | reverse complement strand
CTTACCTTGATATTGCTCTAATAAATCTATCAATTCATTTTCTGTCATAACCAGATTCTTCTTCTCATCAGTTAATCCATCTGTAAAGAATATCACCTTATCTCCTATATTTAGCTGAATTTCTGTACTCTCATATTCTGGAACATATATATCCCCTAACTTGCAAATGGGAAATCCTATATTTTGATCTAAATATTCGACATTTCCATTGGCTCTTTTAATAATCGGAAAATTATTAAGCCCTCCATTTGAATATTTCAATATTCCTGTATTAATATCATAAGTTGCAAATAAAATCACCATATGCATTTCATTTGGAAAATTCATTTTATTGAACTCATCATAAAAATGTTGAATGTTTCTGTGGGGTTTCAACCCTCTATAGCGCTTAATCAACCGCTCCGAAGACTTAACATAATTATTGCAAAACATAGTCATCAAAGCCGCTGAAACACCATGCCCCGAAACATCTAAAACATACATGCCTATATTCGTTTCGTCTATCGGATATATATCGTAAAAATCACCCGATAATCTCTCGCACGGAAAGTAATCCGATACAAATAGTACATTTTTAAATTCATACCTTTTTGCAGGTAGTAAACTTTGCTGTATCAATTTGGGATTTTCTATTTCACTCGTCAATCTTTGATTGACACTAGTAATCTCTTCAGTTCTTTTTTCAATGATTTTTTCAAGATTGTCTGCGTAAAGATTAACCTGTCTCTGTGCATTTCTCAATTGAGTATATGGTATATCTATATTATACCTAAAAGTGGCTATATTCAAAATCCATAATCCAACAACAAATAACAATGATTCAATCAACAACTGATATTCATTCAACGGCAATACAAATTCAAAAAAATCAGTTAATAAAATAATCGCTAAACCCGTTGCGAAATCTCTTACACGATTATTCAAGTTGCTGTAATAAAGTTTGATATACTTGATTATTGCAAATGACAACCCGATAAACTGAATAGCTACCAAATAATTAATAATCATATCGTGATTTACCAAGAGATGTGCATTGCTGGTTATTAAAAATAAAATTATAATTATAACCCCGACTTCAACTAAAGGAACCGCTTTTAGATATTTAAAATATCGTTTCTTCACTTTTTTATCAATATCGATACGACTGGCTACTGCAATTAAAACCGCCGATACAGCGAATATAAATTCATAGAATATATCGAACAATTGAAATGTTGTTTTGGAATACTCTATAAAAAGAGGATTATAAAAAACATTTTCTAAAATTTCAATAATCGCAATTCCTTCAAAAATTACAACGAAATACATCATCCTTTTACGACTATGATTTAAAAACGTAAAATAACTGGTATTCAATATCAATAGACTAACAATGATGCCGCTTAATTTAATTAATAATTTTACTTGTTCAAGATTAAGATATTGGTTGAAGTAGGATTCGATGTTAATTGAATTATAAGCTAAATGTTGACATGCAAACACTAAAAAAATCATTAAATAAAATGTTTTCATATTGACTTTTTTATTTGTAACCATATAACTCCCACCCTACTTACTACTATTTATACAATCATACCAAAAAATCCTTCTTTTATATATAATTATTTTTATACGTCAAAACTGCTTCCACCTATAAATTCTTTTAATATAGATGTGGTTGGAACTAAATCATCATTATCTACACTTGTAAAATAACTTAAAAACTTGAGTAATCTTCTCGCTTCAGAGTATTCTTTAAATTCACGCGTAATACCTTCTAATAGAGGAATAGCGTGTTTTTTCAGAATAGCCATTTCATAAACCAAGGCTGAATTAAATACAGCATCAGCATCTTCTTGATATGGAAAAATATTTTTTTCTTCGCCCCTTCTCACTGATTTCCAAAGGTGAAGCGTCTTCAAGGCCGAATGTCCTCTAAATTTACTATCTCTTACAATTCTTCTGATAATTCTTACATCGGTAGTCGGTATGCGATTATGACTATCGATATTCAATTGTGTCAAAGCACTTATATATATTTTATATTTGTCTTTCTTCAAAACATCTTCTGTCAATTTTTCGTTCAGTCCATGAATTCCTTCAATAATCACTATTTGATCATCATCAATTTTAATTTTCTTATCCCCGTATTCTCTGTGACCGGTCTGAAAATTGAATGTTGGAAGATTCACTTCCTCTTCATCTAGAATATCTTTTAAATCCTTGTTGAACATTTCAATGTCCAATGCCTCTATTGAATCAAAATCATATTCTCCATTTTCATCCCTAGGTGTCATTTCCCTATTGACAAAATAATCATCGGTAGATAAAGTAACAGGTCTTAACCCGTTGACTCTCAATTGAATTTTTAGACGATTTGCAAACGTAGTTTTACCAGACGAGGAAGGACCTGCTATTAAAACTACTCTTTTCCCTTGTTCTGTAATTATATCTGCAATCTTTGCAATTTTCTTTTCATGAAGAGCTTCCGCAATTTTTATGAATTCTCCAGCTAATCCCTCTTCAATCTTATTATTAAGATTTGCAACATAGCTCACATCTAAAATTTCTCCCCATTTTTCTGCTTCAGAATGAATTTCATATAATTTTTTATGTTCACTGAATTTCGGCACATCAAAAGGACTGAATTCTACAGGGTGTCTCAATATAAGACCTGGCTTGTAATAAATCAAATCGAATTTTTTCAAGTAACCAGTACTTGGCAACATATATCCATAAAAATAATCATTCAACCAACCTAAAGAATACATTTTCACATAATCTTTTGTTCTATATTTAAGCAAATCCAATTTCGACTTCATATTATATCTTTTAAATATTTCAGCAGCTTCTGTAATGCTCATCAACGATTCAATAAAAGGTTCATCTCTATCTATGATTTCTTGCATTCTTTCCTTGATTGACTGAATATCTTTATTGATCAATCTATGCTCACCTTTAATCTCGCAATAAAGGCCCTGGCTAAGAGAATGTTTTACAATAACATTGGTATCGTTAAACAACTCCATGACCGATCTGATAAAAACAAAAGAAAGACTTCTTTGATAAATTCTCATTCCATCAGTGTTTCTTAAATCAATAAATTCTATGCCGACTCCATCTTCAATAGGCGACATAAGTTGAGACAGTTTATTGTTTGCTTTCACAGCTACTATTTGTGGAATCTCATCCGTCTGGAATTCATTGGCAACTACTTCATAACTCGCTCCTTGCGGGTACTCTCTCTCAACACCATCTATGTAAATTTTCAAAATATTTACCTCCTCTATATTTTCCCCCACTTACTCAAGGGTAAAATTCTAAAAACCGCTCTTCCGATAATAGTACTTTTAGAAATAATTCCAACTCTCTCGCTTCTTGAATCCTCACTTTCAGTCAAGTTATCTCCAAGAACGAAATATTCTTGTTCTGAAATTCTAAAATTCTCTATATAGCAAGATTCACCAACATCTTTCATTCCGATTAAAATATGTTTATCCTTAACTTCAATTACATCTCCACTTGTTGCTGCGACTCTCTTAATAAGCAACTTGTTTAAATGCTCAGATTGAAATATTACAATATCATTTTTTTCATATTCTACATTCTTTAAATACAACACCAAATCTCCCGATGATAGAGTCGGTTCCATTGAATCGCCCTGAACATATGTAATCCCAAATATATTTAAAATTATTATAATAACTAAAATTTCAAATATATAAAAAGCTATTTTTCCTTTACTCATCTAATTCACTCTCTTTTAAATCACATATCAGTTCATATAATAATTCATTTAAATGTCCGTATTTATATTTCAATATTTTTATTCCTAATATTTTAAGACAATCTTCAAAATCATCAAGAACATTATATGGATTTCCATATATTTTATATATATCGTCTATAGAAACACCTGCGAATCCATGTCCAATTATGGAATTGTGCCTTAATTCAATGATTTCATTCATCTTGTTTGTATTTAAAATTTTATCTACTTTCTGAAATTTATGATTTGTTTTCTGGAATTTTTGTATATATGATGATATTCCGAATATTGTGCTTCCATTATAGATTTTAAATTTTTTCTTTAGAATCCTTAGAATATTCTTTTTCAGCACTATGTCTGATGTAAAAGAAAACTTCCTATATTCATCAATCGAACTAATAAAAATGTATTTGTATAACGCTTCTTTGAATCGATAAACTCTACCTAAAAAGTCGATAAACTCTTCATTTACAATCTGTATCTTGATGTTCTCCATCAGTTCTGAAAATATCGCATCTGGTACACCTTTAATCAATTCATCTAAATTTTTCTTGGTTTTTTGAATAATTTCTAATTTATCAACGTCCTCATCCAATTCATTCAAATGATATCTAGATGTTTTAAAGTCAAAATTTGTCGCATATCTACACGAGTTGATAATTTTTTCAGCATCGGTTTCCTCGAGCCCTTCCTCTATTAACAAATCATATGCTCCACCATAATCATATCTTTCTATCAACTTATGAATAACATCAAATGATTCAACCATTAATATATCTCCTTTTCGACAAATAATTGAATTTCTCTTGACTCCTTAGCATATTCTTTTCCTTCAAATTCAACCTTGTAAGCATGCAACAGATATCTTTCAACGTCTTTTAGACTCTTGCCGCCATATTTTTTATCTCCTACTATTGGATGACCAATAGCCTCTAGCGATGCTCTGATTTGATGAGATCTACCTGTAAGCAACTCAACTTCAAGCAAACTGAATTTTTCATTTGATTTTAAAGTCCTAAAAATTGTATGGACTTGTTTGGAATCTTTCACTGAATTATTGTATAGTGTTGATCTATTGCTTCTTTCATCTTTTACAATATATCCTTTAACTTCTCTCTCACCCTCCATTAATCCTTCAACAACAGTAAGATAATATTTTTTTATTTCTCTTTTTCTCAGTAATTCATTCATTCTTTTCAATGTATCATAATTTTTTGCAAATATAATAAGACCGCTGGTATTTTTATCGAGTCTTTGTATGGATGCCGGTTTAAAAGTTCTTGATGCGTAATCACTTAAATAAACATTCACGTAAGAAGACAAGGTTTTCTTATATTCACTTTTGTCTGGATGAGTCAATAACCCAACAGGTTTGTTGACAATAAGAATATCTTCATCTTCATGCACGATATCTAAATGATATTTACCGATGATTTCATCTTTTTTAACTTCAGACATTTCATTGAAAAATTTCTCTGGCAAATATATGTTTATAATATCGTCTTCTTGCAAGAAATAATTTTCTTTAACTTTTTTACCATTGACCTTGATAATCTTTTTTCTTAAATATTTGAAAATATTACTTCTTGAATCATTTTTCATCATTTTCATTAAAAATCGATCTATTCTCTGTTCTTTCTCATTTGTTCCAATTTTTATCTCTATCATATTATTTTTCTCTCCTATTTGTATTTTATCACAATTATGAATTGTCTTTATTACTTTATTTTGATATTCTTATATTAAAGGTTGGTGATTAATTAATGGAAAAGATTAAAGATTATTTATACGATATAAGTGATGTTTTACTATCGCTTCTTCTAATAGCCGTCATTTCAATTTCGATAACTTATAAAATTACAGACGCCTTTACTATAAAAATTTTCAACCCTGTTTCAGAGCCTGTCATTCCAGTCAGTGAACAGATAGAAATTCCCGAAATAGAAACTCCGCCAATCGAAGAAGATCCGACTCAGGTTGAACCTGAAGACACTGTCGACCCAATTGAAGTCAAGCCTGCAACAAAAGTGAAATTTGAAATCAATAGCGGTTTGACTGGCTATCACATTGCCAAACTTTTATTAGAAAAAGATTTGATTTCAGATGTAAACGAATTCATTTTAAAAGTTGAAGAGCTAGGATTAGGAAACAAGTTGAGATCTGGATCTTTTAGTGTTCCTTCTAATATTCCTATGATTGACTTGATTTATATCATTGCCGGCAAATAGCACTTATAGTAAAAATCTGCTTTTATGATAAGCAGATTTTTTATTTCCTTAGCATTTTAAACCCACCATAAACTGGTTTTGCTTC
>DAOURC010000163.1 GCA_030625285.1 Eubacteriales bacterium | reverse complement strand
CATTTTTTCTTTATTTAATAGAAATGAATTTTTAAGTTTTATATAGTCGCCTTCGTTAAAAAAACGTTCTTTTTGAATTCTGGTCATATAGATGATATCTACTTCTTCTATTACATCTTCCAAATATCTAGCTTCTGTAATTTCAATTTCTGGATAATTTACATTTAGATAATCTATGATGAATGAAGGAAGTTTTAATTCGTCTGGTGAAACTAAAATGAATTTTTTTGAATTGAATTTTGCAAGAGTTTTAATAAGTGAGTGAACAGTACGACCGTATTTTAGATCGCCTACTAATGCGATGGTGTGGTTTTCTAAAGTTTTTTTATATTTTGAAATGGTAAGCAAATCTGTCAGGGTTTGAGTAGGATGATTATGACCGCCGTCACCAGCGTTGATGATTGGAACATTTGAATATTCTGATGCTAGTTTTGGAGCGCCTTCTTTTGGGTGACGCATTACGATGATATCTGAGTAGAAATTCATAACACGAATAGTATCAGCGAGGCTTTCGCCTTTTTTTGCTGAACTTGTATTTGCATCGGCAAAACCGATGATATGTCCACCTAATCTGATCATTGCTGCATCAAAGCTGAATTTTGTTCTTGTACTTGGTTCGAAGAAAAGCGATGCTAAAATTTTACCGCTGCAAAGTTGGTTGTATTTTTTAGGATTGACTTGTATTTCCTTTCCAACTTCTATTAGTTTCAATATTTCTTCGTTTGACAGATCATTTGGTTCAATTAAATGCTTGCTCATGTAATTTCCTCCTTTGATTTCTCTGAATCTTATTAAAAGACATAAAAAAAACTATCTTATAGGCATAAAGATAGAGCTGGTGATTTATGCCTTTTCGACCTCACGGGGTCAAGTTAAAGGTTGATATAATTTTTATCATAATAACACAATTAATATGAATGAGCAATAAAAATATTAAAATTGACAATGCTTTAATAGTATGATAATTTGTAGAAAATGAATAGTCCTTTAAACAGGTACGAGATATCTGTAAGGTGATAAGCAAAGTTATTAGGATAAGTGTATCCCTTACAGAGTATATTGTAAGGGATATTTTTGGATGGAGGAAAAATGAAGTTATTAATTAAAGGTGGAAAACTTGTAGATTTTGAAAATAATTGTTTTATTTTAAGAGATATTTTAATCGATGGGAAATTCATTAAAAAGATCGATCGGAATATTCGCGTCCAAGAAGATTTCAAAGTAATAGATGCAAATAATTTGTATATTTCGCCTGGTTTTATTGATGCGCATGTGCATTTAAGAGAACCAGGTTTTGAGCATAAAGAGACTATATATTCTGGAACAAAAGCTTGCGCAAAAGGAGGATTTACGCATGTTTTTTCTATGCCCAATACGAAACCTAGCCCTGATAGTATTGAAAATCTGAATGATTTACTTAGTAGAATAAATGAAAGTGCTGTAATTAAAGTTACTCCTGTCGCCAGCGTTACTGAGGGAATCGGCGGAGAAGAATTAGTTGATCTAAAGAAATTGTCTAAAGAAAATATTATTGGGTTTTCTGATGATGGAAATCCGGTAAATAGTATTGATTATGTCTATAAAACCCTATTGAATAGTATAAAAACGAAAAAACCTTTGATTACTCATTCTGAAGACAGGAGCTGTTTCAAAGTAGGAGCGGTAAACAGGGGTAAGGTTAGTGAATATTATAGTGTGGACGGAATACCTAATGAAGCAGAGTTCAATATGATTCAAAGGGATATAGATATTTTAGAAGAAACCGGCGGACATCTTCATATCTGTCACGTTAGTTCAAAAGAGAGTATTGATATTATTAGAAATGCAAAATTAAGAGGGCTTAATGTTACTTGCGAAGTGACGCCGCACCATTTGAGTTTAACTGAGGATGTGGTCATGGAAAAAGGCGCTATGGCGAAGGTCAATCCACCTCTAAAGACAAGGGTGGATGTAGACAGAATAATTAAGGGTATTCAAGAGGGTACGATTGACATGATAGCAACTGATCACGCCCCGCATGAAATCGAAAGCAAAAAACTACCTATAGACAAAGCTTCGTATGGATTCAGTGGAGCTGAAACTGCCTTTAGTGTAGCGTATACCTATTTAGTAAAGCCAAGGAAAATAAATCTTATAGAATTGTTTAGGTTGATGTCATATTATCCATCAAAGGTATTCAATGTTGAAAAAGAGGGTACTATTAAAGAAAGTTATTTTGCGAATCTTACTTTAATAAATTTGAGAAGAGAATATGAAGTTAAATCAAGCGAATTTGTTTCAAAAGGAAAAAATACTCCTTTTGAGGGAGAGAAGCTTAATGGGAAAGTAATGATGACGATATATAATGGTGAAATCGTTTATGAGGAGGAAAACTAATGAGTATGATGATTTTAATGGAAAAAGTTGTTGAAAAAAAATCTGTAGTAGTTGTAGGTATCGACCCGGTAATAGATAGGTTTCCTGAATATGTGAAGAGTGGTTATGATTCTTCATATGATAAACTTATGGAGTTTGGAAAAGAAGTAATTGATGGTGTTTATGATATAGTTCCAGCTGTAAAGTTTCAAATTGCATATTTTGAATCATATGGACTAGATGGAATGAGAGCTTTTAAGGATCTGATTATTTATGCAAAGAAGAAGGAGTTATATGTAATCGCGGATGTTAAAAGAGGAGATATAGGTAGTACTTCTGAAGCTTATGCAAGGGCGTATTTTTCAAAAGGCAGTGATTTTGAAGTGGATTGTATTACTATCAATCCTTATCTTGGCGATGATAACAATAATGCTTTTTATAATCTTGCAAAAGAAAATGATAAAGGTGTATTTGTCCTTGTAAAAACTTCAAATAAAACATCTGGGCAATTGCAGGACTTAAAATCAAACAATCAAGAGATTTACAAATATGTTGCCAACAATATCAAAGAAAATAAGTTTTATGAAACCAAGCATATTTATAGCAACATCGGTGCGGTTGTAGGAGCTACTTATCCGAAACAACTAAAAGAGATACGAGAAATGTTGCCGCAAAGTGTTTTTTTAATTCCTGGTTATGGAGCTCAAGGGGGAAAGGGAGAAGACATCAAAGATGCTTTTGATATAAATGGACTAGGTGCTGTTGTAAACTCATCAAGAGGGATTATTTATTCTTATGAGAAATACGGTTTGTCGATATCGAAATCCTCAAGAAAAGCAGCTATTGAAATGA
>DAOURC010000041.1 GCA_030625285.1 Eubacteriales bacterium | reverse complement strand
TGCTACTGGTTGTTCATCAATCTGGGGAGCATCAGCACCATCTACTCCTTATACTAAGAATAACGAAGGTAAAGGTCCTGCTTGGGCAAACTCGTTATTCGAAGATAATGCTGAGTACGGATATGGTATGGCATTAGCAATCAAGAGTGTTAGAAATGGAATAGCTTTAAAAGTAGAAAAATTATTAGCTTTAGATATTGATGATAATGTAAAAGAGCCTTTTAGAGCTTGGGTAGAAGGAATGAATGATGAGAATCAATCAAAAGCTGCCACATTAGATATTCTACAAGTAATCAAGAACATTGATTCTGTTGATAATGCAGAGGCAAAAGAGCTTATTGAAGCAATTGCTGATGATAAAGATTACTTGATTAAGAAATCAGTATGGATCATCGGTGGAGACGGTTGGGCGTATGACATCGGTTATGGTGGTTTGGACCACGTTCTAGCATCAGGCGAAAATGTAAATGTATTGGTATTCGATACTGAAGTTTACTCAAACACTGGTGGACAGTCTTCTAAAGCGACTCCTATTGCTGCAGTAGCGAAATTTGCTGCATCTGGTAAGAAAATCAAGAAGAAAGATTTAGGAATGATTTCTACTACTTACGGTTATGTATATGTTGCTCAAGTTGCAATGGGTGCAAATCAAAACCAAGTTATGAAAGCCTTGAAAGAAGCGGAAAGCTATGATGGACCATCATTGATTATCGCTTATGCTCCTTGTGTTGCTCATGGTCTTAAAACTGGAATGGGTACAACACAAAGACAAGAAAAGAATGCTGTTGAAGCTGGTTATTGGCATTTATGGAGATTTGACCCTCGTCTTAAGGATGAAGGAAAAAATCCATTTATCCTTGATTCAAAAGAGCCAAAAGCAAGTTTCCAAGATTTCATAATGGGTGAAGCAAGATATACAACATTGTTGAACACTTTCCCTGAAGAAGCTGAAAGATTATTTGTCGAAGCGGAAGAATCAGCGAAAGAACGTTATGAATCTTATGTAAGAATGGCAGAAATGAAATACTAATAATAAAAACTGAGAGGACGGGCTGTTTATGCAGCTCGTCTTTTTAATTTTGAGACCAAGAATCAATTTTGTAAAAAGTGTTGATTCTAATATATATTGATGTTACAATTTCACTACTAATCTAAAGGAGTGGAATAAGTGATCTTAAATACGAATTTAAAACATTTAAAAACAGAACAAGAAATAAAAGAAATCATCAATGCTCAAGAGAATGTAATCGTCTGCTGTGGACGTATGGGACCTATGTGCTTGCCGGTATATGCATCGATGGAAGAACTCGAGGTATCGGGAGAATATGAACATGTTTCTTTCAGAGATTTACTATTTGATTCACCTGAAGCTGTTTTTATACGAAAATTACCAGAAGTTAGAACTTTCAGGGGACTGCCGTTTACTGTATACTTTAAAAATGGCGAGGTAGTACAAGCTACTTCAAGTATTCAATCAAAGGAAGATTTAGTAACGAATATAAAAAATTCTTTTTAGACATGGACAATCACCTCTTAAAATTATATAAATATAATAAGAGGTGATTTTTTGTTATATAGAAAGTTTGATAATTTAGATAAAGATGTTTCTGTTTTGGGGTTTGGAACGATGCGGCTTCCTGTGATAAATAATGATCAGAAAAATATAGATGAACAAAAATCGATAGAAATCATTCGTTATGCGATAGATCAGGGTACTGATTATATCGACACAGCATATCCGTACCATGGGGGAAATAGTGAATTGGTGGTAGGGAAAGCTCTTTTAGATGGATATAGAGAAAGGGTGACTCTTGCAACTAAAAGTCCTGTATGGCTTGTAAGGAAATATGATGACTTTGAGAAATATTTGGATGAACAACTTCAAAAGCTTCAAACGGAATATTTCGATGTTTATATTTTACATGCATTGAACAAAAAAATGTGGGATAAAATCAAGAATTTGGGAGCGCTAAAATTTTTGGACGAGGCTAAGGCGAAAGGTAAAATTAAACTTGCAGGTTTTTCTTTTCACGATGAATTTGAAGTGTATGAAGAAATTATGGATTCGTATAATTGGGATATGTGCATGATTCAGCTTAATTATATCGATCAGGACGAACAAGCGGGATTGAAAGGATTGAGATATGCTGAAGAAAAAGAAGTTCCTATAGTGGTTATGGAACCTTTAAAAGGTGGTTTGTTGGCAAATCCTCCAGAAGATATTCTTTTAAAGCTGCAAGAAAGCAGAGAAATTTCTCCTGTGGAATGGTCATTTAAATGGCTTGCAAATTATCCTATAATCAAAGTTATTCTTAGCGGCATGTCGAGCATGGATCAGTTAGTTGAAAATCTTGAGATATCCAATGAACTTGAAGCTGATAATATGACTGAAGCGGATTATAAAGTAATCGATGAAGTAATCGACATGTACAATAAAAGAGATATCATTGATTGTACCAATTGTCAGTACTGTATGCCGTGTCCTGTCGGAGTCAATATTCCTTTTAACTTCAAACTGTTCAATGATGCCACAATTTATGGCAGCTTGAAAAACTCAGCTTATCAGTACAATCTGTTGATTAAAGCTGAAGAACAAGCTTCAAATTGTATCGAGTGTCATCAATGCGAACCGAAATGTCCCCAGAAGATAAATATACCAGAAGAACTTAAGCGAGTAGAAAAAATGTTAAGAACAGATGAAGAGTTCGAGTCGTTTCATTGGAACTATTAGGAGGTCTATGATGCAAATTGAAATTCCGAAAGGCGAAAGTTTTGAAATCAAATATTTGGTTTTCGATTATAATGGCACTGTTGCAAACAATGGAATAATTTATCCGAAAGTTCTAGAGAAATTAAACAGCTATAATGATTTAGAAGTATTTGTGATAACCGCGGATACATATGGAACTGTAAGTGAAGAGTTGAAAGGTTCTAATATCAAGGTGAAAATCATTTCTAGGGAAAACGGATCCATAGACAAACTGAATTTCGTGAAAGAGTTGGGCTTGAAAAACGTCATAGCTTTTGGCAATGGAAGCAACGATAGACTTATGCTTGAAGAAGCCGGCATCGGTATATGCGTTGTTGGTGAAGAGGGTGCTTCTATCAAGGCTCTGATGGCATCGGATTTAGTTGTGAATTCTATCGATAATGCACTGGATTATATTGATCAGCCGAAGAAAATCGTTGCTGGTCTAAGAGAATGAAAATATCCATACGAAAGAGTATGGACTTTTTTTGCACATACCGTTAACCATGGCGAATTAATGGTTGACAAACAAAACGGGAGGTATTATTATATTGTGGTGAGGAGATGATAAATATGAAGAATTTAAATACAAGAGATATGATTTTGGTGGCTCTAATGGCGACGTTGACTACTATTGGGGCATATATAAGTATTCCGCTAGGACCTGTGCCGTTTACTCTCCAGACATTTTTTGTAATGTTGTCGGGAATGTTGTTGGGTTCAAAAAAAGGTGCTCTTTCAATGATTGTTTATGTAAGTATGGGGCTTGTTGGAATGCCGGTATTTGCTAATGGAATGTCAGGATTGTCCATTATAGCGAAACCGACTTTTGGTTATCTTTTAGGATTTATCATAGCGAGTTATGTTATTGGAAAATTAGCTGAAATGACAAAAGAGAAAGAAAATCAAAAAATGTGGTTTACTGTGATACCGTTTGTAGGAATGTTTATCATTTACTTAGTTGGTGTACCGTATTTGTTTATGATATTCAATACTTTGATTACACCTGATAGTCCAATTAATTTCGTAACAGCACTTAAATATGGATTTACTCCATTTATTTTGATTGATTCAATAAAAGCTGTAATTGCAGGAATCGTTGCAATGGCGGTTGTTCCAACTTTGAACAAAATGTATTCGAGAGCATAAGCAAAAAGCAGTCAACTTTTTAATCGAAGATGACTGCTTCATTTTTTTGCACATGCATTTTATCTATCTCGTGTTTAAGCATAAAAGAGCTGATAATCGTTGAAATGACATCTGATATTGGAAATGCTATAAACACACCGGTTAATCCGAATCCAAATCTCGGAAGAATGATAACTAGTGGAATAAGGATGATCATTTGTCTTAGAACTGATAGAACAAACGCAGGTTTTACCTTTCCCAATGCCTGAAATAGAGAACTGCTGATGATTTGAATTCCTATAACAGGAATGACCAAAAATATATAATGAATAGCCTCGGCGCCAAGTTCGATAACTTCCTTTTCAGTAGTAAAGATTGAAATTATGAAGTTAGGAAACAATTGAGCCAACAGCCATCCGAACGTTGCGAAAATAGTTGTAGAAATAATGGAGAGTTTAACGGTTTCCTTTACCCTGTCAAATTTCTTTGCACCATAGTTGAATCCCACTATCGGCTGCATCCCTTGAACAACACCGAAGAGCGGCATAAGAAGAAACATCATAACTCTGTTGATGATGCCGTAAATTGTAATTGCGATATCTCCTCCAAAAGTCCCTAATGTATTATTCATGACAATAGCTAGTATACTTCCGTTGACCTGTCTGAAAAATGCAGGAAAACCTACAGAAATAATTTCTTTAACGATATCTAATTCCAATTTTAGATGATGCGGCTTTATTTTCAGACTGCTTTTACCGCTTTTAAAATAGAATAATATATATATGAAAGATACAAATTGCGATATGACAGTTGCCAATGCAGCTCCCTTGATGCCGAGATTCAAGCCAAAAATAAAGATCGGATCCAAAATGATGTTTAAACCTGTTCCGATAATCATCGCGAACATAGCAACCTTGGCATTACCCTCAGATCTGATTAAGTTGTTGGAGCTCATAGCGAAGGAAAAGAAAATCGATCCTGCGAATATGATTTGGATGTAGTCCCTTGCATATGGAAGAATGGTTTCCGTTGCGCCGAAGATTCTAAGGAGCGGATCTGTAAAGACATAACCTAAAATCACAATAAACGTAACTATGATCGTAATCATGACATATGAATTTCCGGCTATTTTTTCAGCTCTCTCGAGATTTCCGGATCCCAAGTTTCTCGATACGGCAGAAGAAGCACCTATTCCGACCATAAATGAAAAAGCCATAATAAACATCTGTATAGGAAAAGAAACCGAAAGACCTGCAATACCCAGGTAACCTACACCTCTGCCTATGAAAATCGTATCCACCAGGTTATAAAGTGCGTTTACAATCATTCCTATCGTGGCGGGGAGCGATAGTTTTATCAGTAATTTTTTTATGTTTTCAGTTCCAAGTAACATGCTGTGTGTATTCATCGATTATTTCTCCTCTAAAAGTAATTTTGAATTTTCTTCCAATCTGCTAAGCAAACTGAAAACGAGAGTAATTTCTTCTTCGGTAAAGCCATCTAATAGTTTGATATCGATTTCAGATTTAAGCTCATTCAAGTAGCTTTGAAGATTTCTTGATTTATCCGTCAAATGAATCAAATGCGCCCTTTTATCGTTAGGGTTATTCTTTTTCTCAATTAGATTTGAGATTTCCATTTTTTTTAATGTTCTTGCCAGTGTTGTTTTATCTATTCCGAGGATGTTTGAGAGTTCCTCTTGATTGATGCCTTCTTTATGAAAGAGCATTAAAATGATTCTGAATTGCCCCCAACCCATATCGTAATTTTTAAGATGATTTCTATGGAAATGGTGAATATTCTTTGCAATATGATTTAGTAACTTTGTTATAGGATAATTTTCTTTATTCATAATTGCCTCCAAAAAAAAGTAGTTGCATATACAACATAACACACAAACGTTGTATATACAACTAATATTTAAATCATTTCAATTCGATTGTTTCGTAGAGCTTTGCGATATGGATGTTATGATTCATCGTTTCCAATTCGGTTTTCAAATTCTCCAAGCTGTCGACCTCGCCGTGAATGAGTATGGTTTTTAAAGGAGGATTTTTTAAATGACTGACCCAATCTTTTAAATCGTTCATATCACCGTGACCGGAAAACCCGTCAAGCTTCACAATTTTGGCGTTATTGGCGACGGATTCTTTTCCGATTGTGATAGGGTTTTCTTTATTTTGAATTTTTCTACCAAGACTTTCTTCAGCTTGATAGCCAACAAATAAAATTTTCGTCTTGTCATTTGGCAAGTATGCTGCAAGGTGATTGAGTATCCTACCTGCATCGCACATACCTGCAGCTGAAATAATAATTTTCGGATTATTGTTAAAATTCAAGCCGATCGATTCTTTCATGGTTTTTACTATATGGACATTATCGTACTTGATATATTCTTTCGTTATATCATCTCTTAGATAATCTAAATTCTTCAAATAGATTTCAGTAGCATTAATAGCTAGAGGACTATCGACATATATAGGAATATTTTTGAAGTCT
>DAOURC010000115.1 GCA_030625285.1 Eubacteriales bacterium | reverse complement strand
TGAAGTTGATGAACTAGCAGTAGATCCATGGAATGCTCATGAGTTTAATAAAAAGATGCTTGATGAAGGTTTCGATGTTATAGAAATCAATCAAAATATATCAAGTCTTTCACCGGCTACAAAAGATTTTGAAAAAAAACTCCTAGAAGGGAAGATTCAAATTGAAGAAAATCCTGTACTTAGATGGGCTGTTTCAAATGCAGTAGCTGTAAGAGACATTAACGATAATATCAAGCTTAGTAAGAAAAAAAGCACTAAGAGAATAGATCCAATTGTAGCGGTTATTACAGGTTGGGTAAGATTGATGGCCACTGATGGTAAATCAACAAAAAGCATTTATGAAGAAAGAGGAGTTAGATCGATTTGAAAAAGATTAAATTTAAAATTGATGATTTTGTATTTTTAATAGGTTTATCGCTACTATGCGGAGGCCTATTTTTAATTTATAAACCTGCTGCACTCATTATTCCAGGAATGATTTTAATGATTACAGGATTAAGGAGGTAATAAAACTTGGGGTATTTTTCTAGAAAGCTTTCATCTGAAAAGCGTACGGTAACAAATAGAGATCCAACAGCACAAGGATTGAAAAATCTGTTTGGAGTTAAAACTCAATCAGGAACCAATGTTAATAATGAAAATGCGTTAAGGTATACAGCTGTGTTTGCTGCAATTAGAGTAATATCTGAATCTGTTGCATCTTTACCTATAGGCATATATCAATTTGAAAAAGATTCGAAAATTTTGAGTCGTGATCATGAATTATTTGAACTCTTAAGATACAAGCCAAATAATGAAATGGATGCATATACGTTTAAAGAAACGCTGATGATACATCTTTTAACCTATGGTAATGCATATGCGGAGATTGAGTATGATAAAAAAGGGATTATCACTGGACTTTGGCCAGTTCATCCAGGACTAATCAAGCTCTACAGAGAAAAGAAATCAAAAGAACTTTATTATGAAGTGCGTATTGATGGTAAAACTATTAATTTACCATCTTATAAAATATTGCACATTAAGGGACTATCCTTTAATGGACTTGAAGGTTTATCTCCAATTGCTCTTGCTAGGCAAGCCATAGGTCTTGGTTTAGCCACTGAAGAGTTTGGAGCAAGATTCTTCGGTCAAGGTACTCATTCCGGTGGAATTGTAGAACTGCCTCCTGAAAAAATCATGTCAGATGAGGCATACAACAGATTAAAAGACTCTATGAATGAAAAGTATTCAGGACTCGGTAAGTCACATAGACTACTGATACTAGAAGAGGGAGCAAAGTTTAATCGAGTTGCAATTCCACCTAACGAGGCTCAGTTTTTAGAATCAAGGAAATTTCAATTAGAAGAAATCGCAAGAATTTATCGAGTGCCACCTCATATGCTACAGAGTTTAGATCGTGCTACTTTTAGTAATATTGAGCAACAATCGATTGATTTTGTTACTCATTCACTTAGGCCATGGATTATAAGGTGGGAACAAGCGATAACAAATAAGCTTTTATTTGGGAAAGAAAGAAAACTAATCACAGTTGAATTCAATATGGATGCACTTTTAAGAGGTGACATTAAATCGAGATATGAAGCTCATGCAAAAGGTCGTCAATGGGGTTGGCTTTCTGCAAATGATGTTAGAAAGATAGAGAATATGAATCCAGTTGAGGGATTAAGTCACTATCTTGAACCACTTAATATGGTACCAGCTGGTAAGCAACTTGAAATCATAAATGCAAAGAGAGGAGGTACAAAGAATGAAGGAGAAAATAAAACAAATTCAAAAGGAAATACCAAATCGTGAAATTAGAATGCTTGATAATTTTGAAGTAAGAGCAATTGATGATTCTTCTGATGAATCGAAGAGAACTATTGGTGGAACTTTAGTAGAGTACAACAAATTATCATTACCTTTGGGGTTTTATGGAGAATTTAGAGAAAGAATTGCCAAAGGGGCGTTTGATGAGAGTATTCGTGAGGATGTCATTAAGGCGCTTTGGAATCATGGTACAAGTGATGTCTTGGGATCTTCTAAGTCAAGTACTCTTAGATTAGTTAATCACGATGATCATATCGAATACGAAGTAGACCTTCCCAATTCACCTCTTGGATCTAATGTGTTTGAAAGTGTGAAAAGAGGTGATGTTGATGGGAACTCCTGGAGGATGAAAGTCAGTGAAGATGCTTGGGAATGGAACGATGAAGAGGATATAGCAATTAGGACAATTTTAAAAGCTAAACTTGTTGAAATTAGTCCAACAACTTTTCCAGCTTATGAAGATGCATCATCTGTTGATGTCAGAAGTAAAGATTATATTTCTGAAAAAATCGATGAATTAAGAAAACATTCATTATTTGATGAATCAGAAGCACGCAAAAGAAGTGAAGAAATAAGAGGTTTAGAACTAGAATTATTAGAGGAGGTCATTTAAATGCCATTTAACATTTTAGAAGCAAAAAAGAAGTCAAATGAAGTTTTGGCTGAAGTAAGAGAAATAAATAAAAAAGTAGTAGAAGAAAAAAGAGAATTAACTACCGAAGAAAAGACTCTTTATGGTGATAAGATTGCTGAAATTAGAAGCACTCAAAGAGACATTGAACTCGCTGAACTTGAGAATCCTTCGATTGAAGCAAGAAAAGTAATTAGTGATATTGATCCTACAGATCATTTAGCTGATGAATTTAGGAATATTGGAGAATTCATGTCAGAAGCAATTAAGAATCCTGGAAACGAGAAATTTTCAGAATTAAGAGAAGCTGCCATGAGTGCTGGAGTCAACGGAGGATTATTGATTCCTAAGAAATTTGTTGATTCAATTTTAGCGATTGATCCTCAAGATTCTATTGTAAGATCTCGTGCAACAGTTATTCCAGCTGGTGACTATCCTGATGCTGAAATTACAGTGCCGGCACTTGACCAACAAGGTGATCAAGATGTTTATGCTGGAATTAAAGTTTATTGGACAGGTGAAGGAAATACAATTCCTGAATCATCTGCAAAAACTAGAAATATCACATTGAAGCCACATGAAGTTACTGCAAGAGTAGTTCTTACTAATAAATTCATGAATAATGCAACTGCAGCTGCAAGCATGATTGAAGGTTTAATGAGAAAAGCATTAATGGCTGCTGAAGATGCTGCTTTCTTAACAGGTAATGGAATTTCTAAACCATTAGGAATATTGAAATCTAGTGCAGCACTTAAAGTAAATAGAGCAGTGTCAAATCAGATTGCTTATGCAGATTTGACAACTATGTACGCAAAAGCAAAAATGGGTGGAAAGTTATCGTTTGTAGGTTCTCAATCAATTATTCCACAGACTATGGGAATGAAAGATGAAGCTGGTCATTTGATTTATGCAAGAAATGCAACTGATGCAATGCCGGAATCTCTTGTAGGAAAAGAATTACTTTTCAATGAAAGAAGTCCAATTCTTGGAACACTTGGTGATTTAGCAATGATTGATTTTGCATATTACCTAATCAAAGATGGATCAGGATTATTCTTGCAAATGTCTGATCACGAGCAATTTAGTTCGAACAAAACAGTTGTTAAATTAGTTTGGAATGTAGATGGACAACCTTGGATTAACAAACCACTCAAGTTAGAGAATGGCGATATAGTATCACCTTTCGTATTACTTGATGTACCAGAAGCGTAGGAGGTGTAATGAATGCATAGTTTATTTTTTGAAAGAGCAAAATCTTATTCAGCTTTTGATGTAGCTGATATTCAAGTCGCTAAAGTATCATCATATTACGATATGAAAGACTTTAGACGTGTTGCAGCAGTAGTAACAACCGGAACAGTTACTATAGCAAAAACTGTGACAGTCGAAATAATGAAGGCGAAAGATGATCAAGGGACAGGCGCTGTAGTATTTGAAACTAAAGCAGTTACAGTAACTGAAAATTC
>DAOURC010000071.1 GCA_030625285.1 Eubacteriales bacterium | reverse complement strand
GAATTTTCCATAGCGAAATTATATGTTCCTGAAGTGAAGTACAAATCAAATCCCATTTTTTTCATTTCTTTAAGAATTTCAATCGATTCTTCTTTTTTAGGATTTGCAATCGATATCAGAGCTTTGCCGACTTTAGGGATTTCCATACCAGAGGCAATAACCCCCTTAAATAAGGCTAAATCGAGTTCTTTATCTATGCTCATGGTTTCGCCCGTTGATTTCATCTCAGGTCCTAATGCAATTTCCGCTTGAAAGATTTTTTCCATGCAAAACACTGGATTCTTAACCGCGTAAAAATCTTTTTTAGGTTCAATCTTAGAACTATAACCCACTTCATCCAACGTCTCTCCCAACATCAGTTTTGTGGCAATTTCTATAATCGGAACCCCCGTCACCTTGCTCATCATCGGAACAGTTCTACTAGCTCTTGGATTGACCTCGATAACATAAAGTTCATCCTTATGAACAATATACTGCACATTGAATACTCCAATGAGATTGAAAGCCCGTCCTAATTTTTCTGTAGTATCAATTATTTTTTCTTCCATATGTTTTTCTATGCTGAAAGCAGGATACACAGCTATGGAATCACCTGAGTGAACTCCTGCTTCCTCAAGATGTTCCATTATACCAGGTATGAAAATATTTTTTCCATCCGATAAAGCATCAACCTCAACTTCAATCCCTCTTATAAATTCATCAACTAAGACAGATTGATTAGGATCCATTTTAAACGCTGCCTCTAAATACCTTTTCAACTCTTTTTCATTATAGACAATTTCCATTCCAAATCCACCTATGACATAACTCGGTCTTACAAGCATGGGGAATTCAATCGATTTTGTTTTTTCAAGTCCCTCTTCAACTGAATATACACCGACACCGATAGGATTTTTTATATTGTTTTCTTTAAGCACTTCATTGAAGCGATCTCTGTCTTCAGTTGCATCAAGATTATCAAACGAAGTTCCTAAAATTTTCACACCTCTATCATCAAGCTCCTCCGCTAATTTTATTCCAGTTTGACCACCAAATTGCAGTATGACTCCATAGATGTTTTCTTTTTCTACTACATTAACGACATCTTCAGTAGTAATCGGTTCGAAATACAACTTGTCAGAGATATCAAAATCTGTAGAAACCGTTTCAGGGTTGTTGTTTATGATAATTCCTTCAATTCCTTTTTCCTTAAGCGCCAGTATTCCATGGACACTGCAATAATCGAATTCGACACCTTGCCCGATTCTTATCGGACCAGAACCCAGAACAAGCACTTTCTTTCCCTTGGTTTCTTTGACTTCATCGAATTCATCATAAGTGGAGTAATAATATGGAGACTGCGCCTCAAATTCAGCAGCGCAAGTATCCACCATTTTATATACAGGATTTATATCGTTTGATTTTCTATATTCATAGACATCTTTTTCCGATGTCGCAATCATCAAATCCGCCATACCTTTATCAGAGAATCCGCGTTTCTTCAGCTTCGTGATTAATTCCGGTTTTAAATATTGAATCATTCTATTAGTAATCGATTTTTCCATTCCCACGATGTTTTTAATCTTGCTTAAGTAAAAGAAATCGATTGCAGTTAAATCATTAATTTTTTTCAAACTGATTTCTCTTCTAAAAAGCTCAGCAATATAAAACAACCGCTCAGTATCTCCGATTTCTATTTTTTCGAATAATTCATCCAGCACCATATCTTTTGCCGGTTTATATGCTAAATTGTATTGATTTATTTCCAAAGATCTTACAGCTTTCAAGAGTGCCATTTCTACATTATTACCTATAGCCATTACTTCCCCTGTCGCCTTCATCGATGTTCCAAGATTCCTATCGGCATAATCAAATTTATCAAATGGCCATTTTGGAATTTTAACCACACAATAATCTAGTGTCGGTTCAAAACAAGCATAGGTCTTCTTTGTGATTTCATTTAAAATTTCATCCAGATCATACCCTAGTGAAATCTTTGTAGCCACCTTGGCAATAGGATAGCCTGTAGCTTTCGATGCTAAAGAAGAAGATCTCGAAACCCTTGGGTTGACTTCAATAATATAATAATCCATGCTTTCTTGATCCAGCGCAAGTTGCACATTGCATCCTCCAACGATATCCAAAGCGTTGGTGATCTTAATCGACGCATTTCTAAGCATATGATACTCTTTATCGCTCAATGTTTGCGATGGAGCAAATACGATGCTGTCTCCAGTGTGAATACCGACCGGATCCAAGTTTTCCATATTACAAACTACTATCGCATTGCCAGTTGCATCTCTCATCATCTCGTATTCTACTTCTTTTAATCCCTTTATGGATTTTTCAATAAGAACTTGATCGGTCATAGAATATTGAATGCCCTTTTGAGCAATTTGTATTAATTCTTCTTCATCCGATGCAATTCCTCCCCCAGCTCCTCCTAATGTAAAAGCCGGTCTTACAACAACAGGATATCCTATTATTTTAGCTACTCTTTTGGCATCTTCAAGATTATTCGCTATTTGACTTTCAATAGTCGGTTCACCTATTTTTTCCATCAACTCTTTAAACAGATCTCTATCTTCACCAATTTCAATATTCTCGATAGATGTTCCTAATACCTTGATATTATATTTTTCAAGAATCCCTTTTTTCTCAAGTTCAATTCCTAAATTAAGGGCCGTTTGCCCTCCAAATCCAACCAAAATACTGTCGGGTTTCTCAATTTCAATAATCTTCTCGACAAACTCAAATTTTAACGGTTCTGAGTAAACATGGTCTGCAATTGTTTTATCAGTCATGATCGTTGCAGGATTTGAATTTACCAATACAATTTCTTTACCCTCTTGCTTTAGAACACGACAAGCTTGAGTTCCGGCATAATCAAACTCCGCACCCTGACCGATTACGATAGGTCCAGAACCAATTACTAATACTTTACTTATGGCCATGTTTTCACTCCTTTATATTTTTGAAAATCAAATCCACAAATTGATCAAATAGATATTCCGAATCATCAGGTCCCGGCGATGCCTCTGGATGATACTGCACACTAAACAACGGTTTACTTAGATGTTTAATTCCTTCAATGGTTTGATCGTTTAAATTTATATGGGTGATTTCCACCGATATATCTTTTAAAGATTCATCAGTGACTACGTACCCGTGATTCTGCGCAGTTATAACTATTTTATTCAGTAGAATATCTTTTACAGGATGGTTCCCTCCCCTATGCCCGTATCTAAGAGGGATTGTCTCTCCACCTAAAGCGAGACAAATCAACTGATGACCTAGGCATATGCCGAAAGTGGGAATATCCGATTCGATAATTTTACCTACTTCCTCGATAACACCGGGAATCTCCTTTGGATCTCCGGGTCCGTTGGACATAAAAATACCATCAGGAGCATACGCTTTAATCACTTCAAAACTTGTCGTTGCAGGAAAAATTCTTAGCTGCAAATTTCTTTTTAAAAGTGCCCTGATGATATTTCTTTTAATTCCAAAATCAATAACAGCAACCTTGGCAATCGGTTTATCTAAAGGCCAAAGATCATAAGCTGTTTTTGTTGTAACAGATTCCACATAATTATTCAATTTAGTCTTATGAATAATTTTAAAAGCCTCATCTTTAGAAATATCTTCAGAAACAATAACACCTTTCATGGTTCCCGTTTCTCTGATTTTTCTTACTAAAGCTCTAGTATCGATACCCAATAGACCTATGATATCATTTTTCTTAAGAAAATCATCCAAGCTCATATAACCATTCCAATGAGAATACCCTTCATGACTCTCCCTCACAATAAATCCTTTGATGATCGGACCTTTCGATTGATTGATATTACGATGAATCCCGTAATTTCCTATCAGAGGATATGTCATAACGACAATCTGGTTAAAATAAGAGGGGTCAGTCATAATTTCCTGATACCCCGTCATACTTGTATTAAAAACTATTTCACCTGCTTGAATATTTGTTGCGCCGAATATCGTTCCCTTGTACTTCGTCCCATCTTCTAAAAGTAAATATCCATTCATTATTTTTCCTCCAGCCACTTCGATGCACTCTCCAGCATTTTGAGCACACTTTTTTTATTTGTAGAACCAGCTGATTTTTTAGATTCCACACAATTCTTTATATCTAGTATTTCATATACCTTCTCATCTATATCGATAACATACTCCTTATATTTTTCCAATGAAACATCTTCTAAAGTCAAATTGTTATCAATAGCATATGCAACAAGATTTCCAACGATTTCATGCGATTCCCTAAAAGGAATATCAAAACCTACTAGATAATCCGCCAAATCAGTTGCATTTAAAAATCCTTCTTTTGTAGCTTGGTACATGTTATCAACTTTAAATGTCATAGTACTTATCATTTTAGACATTATTTCTAAAGAAATCTTATAATTGTCTATCGCTTCAAATATTTGTTTTTTATCTTCTTGCATATCTTTATTGTATGCTAAAGGAAGTCCCTTCATCATAACCAGTAAAGATATGAGATTGCCGTAAATACTGCCGGTTTTCCCTCTGATCAATTCGGCTGCATCAGGATTCTTCTTTTGAGGCATAATGCTCGATCCTGTAGAAAACTGATCTGAAAGTGCGAAGAAATCAAATTCCTTTGAACTATATATCACAATCTCTTCAGCCAATCTGCTTAAATGCATCATCCCAAGGGCAATGTCAGAAGAAGTCTCAATGACATAATCACGATCGCTCACAGCATCCAGGGCATTTTCCATAATAGAATCAAAGCCTAGTATTTCTTTTAAATATTCCCTGTCAGTTTCATAACCAGTACCCGCTAACGCTCCTGCACCAAGTGGCATTGAATCCATCAATTTATACGCATTGCCAAATCTGATATAGTCTCTTTGTAGCATAGAGAAGTACGCCATCAGATAAAATGATAATCTGATGGGCTGTGCTCTCTGTAAATGTGTGTACCCCGGCATAATAACTTCAACATTATCATTTGCTTTC